>VRUK01000029.1 GCA_019456195.1 Planctomycetota bacterium
AATGTAAGAGTACTTCCAGCGAGACATGAAAGGAAAACATGAAAAGAATATTTCGTACAACATTAACGGTGCTTGCTATCGTGGCGTTAATGCTGCTGATTACCTCAATAGTTGTAATACTAAAACACTTTTTAGTTCCATGTCCATTCGGTCTGCCGGAACTAAAGTAAGGAAAAATTAGATGAAAAGTAAAACAATAAGAAAAATCGGAGTATCTATGTTAATTGCTGGTACTGTAGTTATCGTAACTGCTATTGCAACCTTGGTGGTATGGGTAATAAGAAATAATATAAACCCGTTTAAGTAGACGATAAAAACGGATCTTTGACAACACGGCTGCTACATTGCGGATGGACGAAAGGATTAATACATCTGATGAGAAGACTGTATAAGCACCAAATAAAAGCTTTTAAATATACTCTTAACGTAAAACATCCTGCCCTATTTATGGAAATGAGATTGGGTAAAACTTTAGTGACTATTCGACGTTGTAATCTATACGTTCCTCTTAATAAAAAGATTGGACATAAATTTCTAGTAGTTGCTCCTAATAGTGCACTTGGTAGCTGGGAGGATGATCTAAAACTAGAAAGCGAATCAAAGGTAAAAGTTTCAACCGGAACAAGAAACGAAAGATTAAAGGAACTATCCGAAGATTTCAAATGGTTTTTATTAAATAAAGAGGGGCATTTATCTATCCCAGAAATCGCGAGGATAAAATGGGATGCTGTTATTATAGATGAAAGTACAATAATTAAAAACCCTAAACCTTTAATTACAAAATTCTTTTTAAAGAATTTTAGAGCCGTACCCCATAGATGGATTCTAACAGGATTACCTAATCCAGAAAGTGATTTAGAATACTACTGCCAGTTTTTCTTCCTTTATGGATCTGCCTTCGGGTTTAGAAATTTCTGGGACTTCAGAGCAAAGTGTTATGAGCCCGATAAAGTGGGTTACGATTGGTCTCCAAAATCGGGTGTATACGATCAAGTTTCTGGGTGGGTGGGCTCAAGGGCTTTTATTATGAGCAGAAAAAATGCTGGTTTTAATAAAAAGAAAATATTTCAAAAAAGATATTTAGACTTTCCAAATGATTTACGAGAAAAATATAATCTTGCAGAGAAGGATTTCGAGTTAGAAGGAATACAGACAATGTGGCAAACAGTAAAATATGTTTGGCTTCGTAAATTATGCGGAGGTTTTATAGAAGACAGGTTAGTTTGGGACGGCAAAATAAAAGCTGTATTAGAGCTATTAAAAGGGGAACTAAAAAAATCTCAGGTCGTCATTTGGTTTAATTTTACTTATGAAATTTTAGCTGTGGAAGAGGCGTTAAGAAAATTAAAAATATCTTGTACTACCATATTTGGTAAAATCAAAGATCGTAAAGAAAGAGAAATACGTAGGAGAATGTTCCAATCGGGAAAAATTAGAATAATATTATTACAATGTGAAATAGCAAAAATGGGTATGGATCTTTCTGCAGCAGATACAGCAATATATTATAGTGAGCCGGTAGGCGCCGAGACAAGAAGACAAACAGAGGATAGGACTCTCTCTATGCAAAAAGATGGCCCTCTCTTGTTTATAAATTTTATTGTGAAAAACAGTGTTGATTCAGATATTAACCAATCACATATTAGTAAAAAATTTAATAGTAACTGGAGTCTTGGAAAAGCTTTAATGTCTAAACTAAAGGAGAGAGTTCATGCAAAAGTGGGAGTTATTTAGCCGAGGAGAACGACAAAAGAAAACCTTTAATCGTGTAATCTTTGTTGATCCAGGATTAGGTGGGACGGGTTGGGCTTACTGGGAAGAGGTATGTAACGTGCCGCATTTTCCTACTAGACCATCAGAAACCGGGGTTATAAAAGGTAATAATAAGTCCGGTTGGGAGAACAAATCTTCTGAAATAAATTCTCAGTTCGCTGGAGTTTTAAATAACTTAAATGTTGAAAGAGTATGTATAGAGTGGCCTGCGATATTTAACACGGGTTTGAGTCATGCATCGGCTTCAAGAGGGGATTTATTCAAATTGGTTTATGTGATTGGTGGTCTCGGAGAAGTATCGCAAACAGTAACGAATCGAAAACCTCTATTATTTTCACCTAGTGATTGGAAAGGCCAGTTGCCGAAAGAAGTGGTCATAAGACGGATAAAAAAAATATTTCCTATGATGCTGAGAATCAGAAACCACGAAGGCGATGCGATTGGTATGGGTTTAGCAGCACAAGGCGCTCTAACAAAGTAAAGACAAAGGGAGGGGAAAGGGGATGTTTATTCAAGCCCAGTTATTAGAGATTAGAAAATGGCCCGAGATGCCGATTACTGGCTCAATGTCTCCTGATATGTATTTGGATTTGTTCACGGCTATCGATAAGGCGGTTGCTAGAGCGCTTGATGGAGTTACGAAGAACATGAACCATAAGGATTGTCCCTCTGGTTTATATATTGAAGCTGCTATTTATACAGTTTTTGAAGAGATAAAGTCACGAATGCTGGGAAGGTAATTAGGAGGGATGGTATGATTGAGTCGTATATTGATTGCACTCGGTGCGGACTACATAAGTTCCGCAGAAAGATAGTTTTCGGACGCGGAGAGTTTCCCGCAGATATTTTTTTTATTGGCGAAGGCCCCGGTAAAAGCGAAGATTTAAGGGGCGAGGCGTTTATAGGTAAGAGTGGTAGAATGCTAGATACTGCTATTAAAGAGGCGTTTAATTTATCGGGATTAGAAAGCATTCCCACGTTCTATATTACTAATGTTGTCGCTTGTAGACCTACTAATGAGCGATATGGACCGAATAGGACTCCTAGTAGTGATGAAGCGTGGGCCTGCTGGCCGAGATTAGACGAAACATATCATAAGGTTAAACCGAGAATTGTTATTTTTATCGGACAGACGGCAAAACAATTCTGCAAAGAAGCCTTTCCGCACGGATATCATTTGGTCCATCCGGCTTATATACTTCGTAAAGGTGGATACCGTGCAACGGAGTATAGAACTTTCGTAAGAAATTTAACCGAGATCTTTAAATCTTTGCAGAGGAGTAAACACAGATGAAAGTAGAGTTCTATAAAATTGAAGATGGTATAACTCAAAGCATGATCCAAAGCTTTTATAGGTGTAGAATCCTCGCCCAGAATAATTTAGATACTTGGGAAAGTACTCTAGATAGCAGGAGAGCTTTAGATTATGGAAATATGTGGCACTTATTATTGCAGAGATATACCGAAAAGGTTTTAATACCGAAAAATGTGAAAGCAGATTTAACTAGAGTTTTTAAACAATTCTGGACTGAATGGTGGAATAGAGAGGTAAATAAACCTGGTGTTGACCAGAACAACTTAATGGAAGATTTGAATATGGCTGAAATTCTGTGGCCATACTATCTTGAAAAATATATGGTAAAAGATTTTAAACTGGATTGGATAGAAGCAGAACCGATTTTTGATGTAAACTTTAATGGATATAGATTAAGGGGTAGAATTGACGGCGTCTTTCGATTTCCTAAAATAAGACGAAGACTACCACAAATGTGGCATTTTGAAACTAAAACAGCAGGACAAATTAGTGAAGAAACTTTAAATTCGACATTAGGATTTGATTTTCAAAATAGATGTTATAATGCAGTTGGCGAGCTAAGGATGAAGGAAAGAATTTTTGGAGCGATTCAAAATATAATACGTCGCCCCGGACAACAAGGTGAAACGAAAGAGAAACTCGATAAAATTGCAAAAGATGTTAAAGATAGACCTGATCATTATTTCCTAAGAGTTCCGGTTACATACCCAAAACAGAATATTAAATATTTTATTGAAAACGAGCTGATGGTTAAATTGCGGGAATGGTCAAAATTTGTTGGAGGCGAAATACCTATAGTTCCAGCTCCTGTGGATACCTGTAGGGGAAGATATAATTGCAACTTTTTAAAAGTATGCAACGGAAAAACATTAACAGAGCAGAACGGAGCCCCGGGATATCGGCAGGGCGGTATAAGATTCAAGGAGCTTATAGATTAGATTATGATTTTCATTCTATAAAAAGTTTTAATAGGAGGATCAATGGTAAAGAAACTACCCAAGATAAAAAGAGCGGCTAGAACGTATGAAACCCTAGAACTGCCTTCTGAAAAGAAACATATTGAAACGGATATCTCTCTTTATACGTTTTTACTTTATGGAAGGGAAAAAATCGGAAAAACAATAACTTTTTCAAAGTGTCCGGAGGCGATTTTCTTCACAACGGAGCCGGGAACAAAAGGACTTGAGATTTTTGAATTTAATTACAAAAACGGTGGTATAAAAGACTGGAATATTTTCAGAAGGGGAGTAGATGTACTCTTAGCTTCTGATAGATTTAAAACAGTTGTGATTGATACTGTTGATAAGGCTTACGATATGTGTTTAGATTATATTTGTAACGAGTGGGGTATAGACTATCCCGGATTTACTCCCATAGGAAAAAATGATTATGGCAAGAGTTGGAAAGCGATTCGTAAAGAGTTCGTGTATCAAATAGATAGAATTATTCAAAGCGGTAGAGGTGTTTGTTTTACCAGCCACGCAACAGAAGAGGAATTCGAGTCTATATCCGGCGCAAAATTTCACAGAATAGGCCCCAGTATGTCAAATCAAGCCAAAAAGGTTGTTACGGCACTTGTAGATATGTTCTTTTACGCAGAATACGTAAAAGATGTAAGAGGTAAAAGTTTAAGGATACTTATCTGTGAGGGCGATGAAATGATTTTTGCTGGAGCCAGGCCGGGTGCTATAAAGTGCTTCCCTAAATACTTACCTATGGACGCTGAAAACGGTTGGAAAATCATAGAAGATGCTTTCTACGGTAGAAATTTAGGGCTAGACCCAGCAGAAATTAGCGCAACGAATTTAACGACTGAAACAGGTAAGGAGTTTTTAGAAAGGAGAAAATTAGAGCGGATTAGAGGTAAAAGGCTGCAAGGCATAACTGTGCCGAAAAAATTAACCCGTAACTGAGGAGAAAAGAATGTCGGTATTTCAAGAACAGTTAGAAGGAATGAAAGATAATTGGACGGACAGGAATGTCGATTCATCCATTGACGAAGGTGTTTATAGTTTTCAGTTGCAGTCCTGTAAATTTCAGGAGGCGAAGACTGATGGGCACTTGATGATTAAGAGAGTCCACCAGGTTATTGATGGAGAGTTTCACGGTGAACCCGTTACCGATTTTCTTCATCTAATCCCAGAAAAACGTATTACAATGAAATTTGTCGGTATCTGGGTAGAGTTTATGGGTTTTGAGTGCCCGGAGGACCCTGTGGAGCTTGAGGAGATAGTAAATCAAATTAATGAGTTGGCTCCAACATACACCGCGGAGGTGAAAAAAACAGGTGATTTTTATAATGTCACCGAAAAAGAATTATTGGAAGCGGCGAATGATCAAGAAATCGTTGCGCCAGAAAGAGGCGGTAAGCCCGATGAATCTATTCCAAAGAAGCCAGCGAAAAAACTAGGTGGAAGTGTAAAGGGTATAGAGGTAGGCACTCGCGTACAGTTTGTCGAGGACGGTAAAAAAGTTGATGCAATAATTACGGAACTTAAAGGTAAAAACTTTATCGTCGAGACGGACGCGGAAGAGCCCTACGAATTAGAACTTTCCGATTTTATTATTATCGAGGGAGGTACTGCAACCACTACAAAGAAATCTAAAACGAAAAAATCTGCAAAAACGGAAAAAGAACCGAAGGCCGAGGAAGACTCCCTCGCCGAACTTTTCGCGTTCTGCCAGTCGCAAGAAATAGATTGTGATGATACAGACGATATGGACAGTTTGGCGCAGAAGATCAACGAATATAACTGGGAAGAGTCAGAAATGGAGTCGCATGAGTTAGAGATTTTGAAAAAGGTTGGGGCTACGATTAACCGGAGCTAATCTTTTACAATCGAGAACTATGGGCTGCTGTAGACTAATTGGTTAGGTTGCCAGGTAAGTGCACCTCTCTTCAACCGATCTTAGATGTTGAATGAAAACCTTGGAGATGTCGGTTCAATTCCGGCCAGCAGCTTTACTTTTAAAGGGGAATAAAATGCTTCGAGATATAATTGAGAGGACAAAAAAGATGCAGGCGGATAGTAAAAAACGATGGGATAGTATGGATAACGATTTATGTCAAGCCTGCCATGCTTATGGTTCAGATAAAAGAAATTTAATATTAACATGTTTCTATGAAATTACAGAAAGTGTTCCTGAGTTTATTGATCTACACAATGTATATGATGAAGGTAATCCCTTGCGAGACTTTTATTATATGCGTATTTGTAAACGTTGTCGTTCGAAGTTTTTAGAAAAGTTGAAAGAATGGTTTAGGGAATGCGAAAAATGGAGGAATACACCTAAAGATCATGATGGACATCCGGAGGAATACGATGAAGATCAAAATATTCCGGTTCGGATAGACGGTGCTATGATTATGATGAATGCCGATGAATTCAAAAATTATAATAGAAAGAAAGAGGAGAATAGAAACGGTAACTAAATATGTTTGTGATAAGTGTGATAAATATGTTGATGCAGAAAGAGACTTAATAAGAATTGTTAAGTATCAAGATCATTTAGAATATAAGTATGAACTTTGTTTGACATGTATAAACTCTTTTAGAGATTTTATGCGTGAGAAAAACACAAAAAAATGATCAAGAAACTGAATAAATTCGAAGAAGAAAACACCAAACTTAAATTGCTTTTAGAAAAAATTCATAAAGCGATTGATGTAGTTATTTTTAATGGGGGAGGAGCTTTTCATCGTCATGTTGCCACTTTACAAAGAGATATCAATAAAGCATTGGGTAAATATAAATGAGAAAAAGACTTCTTAGTTACGATACAGAGACAACCGGATTATATACTTGGCGCGGACATAAAATATTTAGCTATAGTGTTTGTAATCCTGTCGGCAAATCCACAGTTCACCGATTAGATGGACCGTGGGAGCGCGAACGCCATAATATAAAATATCTTGAAAATATCTGGTCTGATAAATCTCTTGCTAAAATAATGCATAACGCAAAATTTGATATTAATATGACTGAAAATTGTTTAGGTAGAGATTTATCAGACCATAAATTTCACGATACATGGCTACAAGCTTGCATACTACAAAATCACCATCCTAGTAATGATTTAAAATCCCTTGGTTATGAATTGGCGGGTATATCTGTAGAGGATGAAGACGCCGTAAAGCCCTTCCTAAGCTATCCTAGAGGCTACCAGGACTGCCCAGAGTACCTTATGGATAGATACCAGCATATTGACGCGGAACGTGCTATGTTATTGCATTTATTTTTTCATCCAAAAATTCTTGAAAATAAGAATTTTGTTGAAATATATAAAATGGAACGTGATCTAGTATTAGCGACAATGCGTATGGAACGGCGCGGAATTATGCTGAATAAAAGTGTATCGGTAAAAATGGCTTTAGAGATACAAATTGATTGTAATAAACTTAAACTAGATTTTGAGGCAGCAACAGGACAGAGAGGTATTATTACAAGTCCTAAAAAACTTTCATGGTATTTATACAAGAAAATGAACTATCCATCACTAAAGAAAACTAAAGAAGGCGATAGTGTAGACAAGAATACATTAATGCAATTACAAGAGATAGTTAATGATCCATGTATTGAAATGATCTTAAAACACAGATCATGGCAGCACGGAATTTCTATGTTAAATAGTTATTTAGAATTAGCAGACGGACAAGGGATTATACATCCTAATATAAAAACCTGTGGTCCCGATACTGCTCGGGAGGCATGCTCAAAACCCAATTTACAGAACGTAACCAAAGCGGGGGTTTTGCTAAATCCATACGCAATAAGCGCAAGGAAAGCTTTCCGGCCAAGACCGGGATATGTTAATTTTCATTTAGACTATTCTGGAATTGAAATGAGAATCCTAGTACATTATTCTGGGGAGAAATATCTTATTAACATAATTAGAAATAAAGGCGATGTTCACGTACCGGCTACCGAAATTTTTTATTGTGATAGAATGCCCTGGGGATCAGATTTTCAAACATTGCGGGGAGCCGCTAAGAATGCAAATTTTGCTATCCCTTATGGTAGTGGTGCACCTAAACTAGCTAAAATTTTAAATATAACTCTTGAGCAAGCACACCAAAGATACACGATTTATAAATGTAAATTTCTAAGACTTTGTGGATTAATAGACACAATCGGGAGAGAAGTTGGGGAGCAAGGATACGTATTAACTATATTCGGACGTAGATTATATGTAGCAAAACCACATGCCGGGGTAAATTACAAAGTCCAAGGCTCTGCCGCAGGAATTATAAAAAGAGCACAAGTCCGCGTAGCCAGATTTTTACAGGAGACGACAGGGGATGAAGTTCAAATACTATTACCAATTCACGATGAAATAATTATAGAATGCTCCAGAAAGAGACTCAGAGACTTCTACGAAATTCTACCGAAAATAATATCCCTGATGGTAGATTTTCCTCAACTAAGCGTACCTCTCGAAGTTGATATTAAAGTAACTACAACTAATTGGGATGATAAGAAAAAAATCAACAAAACTTGGAGATAAAAATAATGTCTACTATACAGAAACGATATGAAATAGTTCAGGATATTTGTAAAAAAACAGGATTAAGAGATAGGAGTAATCCTAGAAGTGATTATCTAACGACTAGAGAACTGTTCTGTATAAACAGTTGGATTTCCGTAGCTCTATGGCGTTTTGAAAAATCCAAAGTAATAGATAATCCTAAAAAGAAAGAAAAATCTTAATGCCAATAATAAAAGATTATCCAAAACTTAAAGGATTTACACAACATGGAGTTGTATTTGAAAAAATTGTAGGAGATGAACGTGCTATCGGTATATGTCCGTTTTGTAATAAAAAAGATAAGTTTGACTCTCATGTGGAAACACTAATCTGGGGTTGTAAAAGTTGTGGTATTAACGGTAATTTTGAGAAGTTTATGGAGTATAGATCGCAAAAATATACTGAACTTTTTAAGGGGCAGCATGTTCGAAAATTATCTAAAGATCGCTCTTTAAAACCACAAACTTTAAGGGCCTTTGATGTTGGTTGGAGTGGATTATTTTATACTTACCCAATTCGCGGGAACTCAAAACAAATCACAACAGATATACAAAGGTATACTATAGGAAAAAAGATCTTAAGCACTTCAGGATCACATAAAAGCTTAATAGTTCCTAAAGAGTTATTTAACAGTCAACGAGTTTGGCTTATGGAAGGCGGTCCCGACACAATGGCTTGCTGGGAGGCTTTACAAAAATTAGGCAGAAAAGAAGATGTTTACGGCTCTCCCGGTGCAGCGTCGTTTCCAAATAAACTAGCAGACCTTTTTTATAGAAAGAACGTAGTTGTTATCTTTGATAATGATGATGCAGGAAAACGTGGGTCTATAAAAATATTTAAAGTACTTATTGGTATAGCTAAACAAATTAGATTTATACACTGGCCAGATAGTATAAAGGATAAATTTGATTTTAGAGATTGTTATAATAAATATAAACAGGATGCGGAAAAGACAATCAAATTTATTGAAAGAAATTTAAAAACTTTGCCTCCTGTTCCTGAAGGAGAAACATTACAAGAGCCAAGTAAAATAGCCGCCAAACAAATAAATCCTAGCGGAGAAGGATTGAGCAGGGATAAAGCTGTTGAAGGTTTCAGAAAATGGTTATTATTAAAAGATTCCGAAGTCATCGATGTCATGTTCGGAGCGGTATTCGCTAATAGAATGGAAATAGACCCTCTATGGATGTTTCTCGTGGCCCCTCCTGGTGGAAGTAAGAGTGAGTTATTAATGTCACTAACAGATGCCCCGCTAATTATAGCTAAAACAACAATAACCCCGGCGTCGTTAGTTAGTGGAATGAATACTGGAAGTCTAGGGGACCCCAGCTTGATTCCCAGATTAGATAAACATGTTTTAGTTATTAAAGATTTCACTACAATACTGAGCATGAATATAATCCAAAGGGAGGAAATATTCGGAGTTTTGAGAGATGCTTACGACGGTGAATTCAGCAAAGATTTCGGTAACGGTATTCGTAGAGAGTATAAAAGTAAATTTGGAATTATTGCCGGGGTTACTCCTATCATAGAAGGGTTTAGTAACTCCAACACAATTCTAGGTGAACGATTTATTAAATATAAAATAAAATATAGGGGGAGGATAGATGTAGGGAGAGATGTAATCCGCAGAGCGTTAAATAATATTAAAAAAGTAACACCAATGAGAGATGAATTAAAGATTATAGCTTCTAAAGTTTTAGACCGTCCGATATCCACAGAAGACTCTCCCACTATTAATGAAAGCAGACTGAACGGTATAATTAAGCTATCGCAGTGGATTGCAAATCTACGCGGAGTTGTGAGTCGGGAGAGGTATACAGGCCAAATTAATTTTAAGCCTGTTGCAGAAATTGGGACTCGGCTAGCTAAACAGCTTTGTACTCTGGCCTTTGGGATTTCTTACTGGAAGGGCGATAGTTCAGTAAGCGATTCCACATACCAAACAATAATCAATGTTGCATGCGATACTGCACCCGACCGTGTTGAAGAAATTGTAAGACAAATTTATATTCGTCAGGTTAAATTAGATCAATTCATATCCGTAAAAGAGCTATCATCCTGGACAAGATTTCCGGAGGGTACGGTTAGATATTTATTACAAGATTTAACACTTCTCGGAATAACAAAACGGAATCAAAAAAAGAGATCCCACGATTGGAAGTTGACCAGCTCTATTATGAGGATAATGAACGAACTAGGTATCTATAAAAATTTACTGTCGTGGGCTGATGTAACTAAACAGTAGAAAGGAGGTAGTATGCACATTGCTGAGAAAAAGATAAGAGAAGTCTACGGACCTGGGGGTGGGGTGGGCATTGACAAGGAAGAGGCGATATCCCACCCCAAACACTACGGCGGTGATACACCTTACGAAATATGGAAAGTTCTCTGGGCGTGGGGTTACGATGATTTTTTCTTTGGTAATATTATTAAATATATAATGAGGGCCGGAAATAAATCTGATAGTACAAAATTGCAGGATCTCCAGAAAGCACAGCAGTATTTAAATTTTCTAATAGAAAAGGAGATGGAAGAGAATGGTAAAGAAACCTATAAAGACCTCAAAAACATTGGCGAAGACTATAAAAAATGTGAACACAAAGGTTCCCCAACACTCATACACAGATACAGCGCCGAACGCCTCCCAGGATCGTCGGGTCTCCGTTCAGCATGTCCCTCCTGCTACCCTCAAGGAATGGGACAAGAACCCGAGGAAAAATGATAAAGCTGTCAGTAAGCTCGCTAAAATTATCGAAACGCATGGTTTTATTAATCCTATCATTGCTACGCCGGATGGTACTGTTCGATCAGGGCATACAAGGCTTAAAGTAGCTAAGAAAATGAAAATGGAAACCGTTCCTGTGATTTATGTGCCCTTTAATTCAGAAGAAGATGCCGAGGACTTCGCCGTTGCGGATAATAAATCTGCCGAGTTTTCAGAATGGGACTCAAACCTTTTAGCAGATTTATTCGGCAGTAGAGAAAAATTGGACTTAGATAAATTTGAAAGAAAAACCGGGTTCACTGTTCGAAAGTTAAATCGTATGTTGAATCAGCGTGCGGAACATCTTCGAGGCCTCACAGACCCAGATCAAGTTCCTGGACGTGTTATTACAACTGTAAATCCTGGGGAGCTTTGGCATCTCGGAGAACATCGTCTTCTATGCGGTGATTCGACGAAGTCCGAGGATATTATAAAATTAATGGACGGCAGTAAAGCTGACTCCATGATTACCGATCCACCGTACGGAGTTAATTACAGTAGTAAAAATGAAACTTTGAATAAATTTGATAAAAGCAATCGTATTCAAACGCCAATTAAAAACGACGGACTTAAAGATTATAAAGAATTCTTTGAAAACTTTATTCAAAATGCATTTGCAATTCTTTCTGATTATAATACTTGTTTTATTTTTATGTCTGGTCGAAGACTTCACGAACTTTACCTTGCTTTCGAGTCTTCTGGTGGGTACATGTCTGATTATTTAGTCTGGGTAAAAAATAATCATGTGTTGAGTTCCAAAGATTATAATGGAAAGCATGAATTTCTTCTTTATGGCTGGAGCGGTAGACATAAATTCTATGGGCCAAGCCGAACAACTGTATTTGAATATGATCGCTCTTTAAAATCTAAATTGCATCCAACGGTGAAACCGGTTGAACTAATTATTCAACTTATTGTAGATGGTTCAAAATCAAAGTCAATTATCTTCGACCCGTTTTTAGGCTCCGGGACGACGATTATCGCTGCTGAACAGATTGATCGATATTGTTATGGTATAGAAATTGATCCGAAATATTGTAATGTTATAATTAAGAGGTGGGAAGATTTTACTGGGAAGAAAGCTCACTTGCAGAAAAGATTCCCGAAAAAGCTGAAGAAAGGTCTAGCATGAAAAATAACAAAGGATCGTTTAAAAATCTAATAAATCTTGATAATAAGAAATTTAAGAAGGCTAAATTAATCTATGTTGAATGGTATGATGCAAAGAGTTGTAACAATGGATGGGAATATCTGGGCGAAGATGGCCACGATTTTGATCCGTTGTTAATTTTCTCCGTTGGCTGGCTTGTAGGAGAAACTGAGGCTGCTATTGTAGTGTCGGATTCATACTGTGCCCAGACAAATAGTATTGATAATCCATTGACAATACCTAAAGATGGAATTAAATGTAAACAATTTATTAGATATTAAGGAGGAAAAATGGATGAAGAAGAGTTGATAGCACGAGACTTGGAGAAGTTTGCGAATATGGATAAGGATCGTGTTCTATTACATCTGGTAGGTGAATGCACTAGGATGCAGACTACTTTGAACGTTTTGGTGAATGAACTTATACGGGTGAGAGTGTTTAGGCGAGGGGCTATCTTCAGAATTAATAAAACGGTTGCAGGTTTGTTAAAACGGGAACGTGCTCGTGTGGAAAAAATTCAACTAGAACAAGAAAATGCGAAGGAAAAGAAGGTAGAAAATGGAACTTAGAGACGCAGTGGCGATGCAATATTTTGTTAGGGTTATGACTAATGGAAATTTCAAGGCGGACCCTGGCGAGTATTCTCACGCGGTCTTCGAGGAGGCACAAAGGGCTTTTATATTCGGGGATATTTTCTGTAAGGCCGGGCCAGCGATTGAAGACGTGGAGATCAAAACGAAGTCAAAAGAGATTCCCAGGAGGCAGGAAACTAAACTAAACAAACCTTCTCGGAAAGGAGAATGATTATGAGAAGCGTAGAATGTAAAGCTGAGCACTTGAAGGTAGGCGATAAGTTTATAAGTTCGGTCGGGGATAAATGCGTTGTAACGGCAATATGGCCCAAAGAACTATTCCCTATCCGAGCTAGCTACATTAACAATCCCAGTGCTGCTGCGAGAGGAAATGGAATCTCTTTCGATATGGATCAATCCGTTAATCTTATCGAGCGGGACGGGAAGGAAGTTATTGGATTGTATAAAAAGGGAGTTTGCCAGCAAGGTCTTTGTGATAGTATTCCCCGGACGAAGAACATATTTTTGTATCTTTCCGCAGGGTATTACGAGGTAGATACGTGGTTGGCATGTTGTGCATCATGTGCGCCAAGAAAAGAGGGACATTGGCTAGTGCCGAGGGTGTCTACTAAGGAGCAGCCCACAGGGGAGTGGGTTGATCTTGGCAGCCTGAAGCCAGGGGATAAGTTCGATCGCTACGAGGGCTGTAAACCGAAATTCGATCCCCGGACTGTGGTTGGGCGGGAAGGCGGTCAGATTAGGTTGAACTTCGACGGAGGGGTTGGTTTTTCTAAATCCAATAGGATAGTCCGCGTCATCCACCGCGCCGACCAGGTCGCCAGACTTAAGAAGTATTACAGCGGGACAGGGACTGAAACTGCTACGTTGAAACGGCCCGAGTCGCTAGAGGCGATCCCTTACAGTAACGACAGTGTCCGCAGAGCGAAGGAATACTTTATGGAAATTATGGGATCGCAACCTGTGGTGCATTGTATGAAAACTGAAACCGAAATAGTGGAGGATTCGGTGAGAGGGCGTGGCACACGTTTGATCAATATAAAGAGGCAGGACATGCTTGATTGGTTGAAGGCCGAAATTAAGGATCTTCCCCAAGATTTAACAACTAATAATCCAGACGGAGAAATTTGCATCATTGTAAAATCAGATGAATTTGACGATGTGGGCGATCTGAAAGACATTGTTATTGAAAAGGATATTAAAGAAAAGTTGAGAGTTAAAGGTATGTAACTAACATTGGAGCCTAAGATGGACATTAACCTGTTCTTTCTATCGAACGCTAAATACGGTGGTGCTGCAAGCTATACCGTTCATTTGAAGCGATCGTTTGAAAAGATAGGCCACCAGGTGAATATATTTAAGGTGAAGAAAAAAACAGAATGGAGCCCTAGGCTGTTCTCTGGAGGCGAATACTGTCAGACTATTAGCATGGAGTCGGCAATTAAACTGGCGAATATGAAACGGAAAACGAGCTTAATTACTTGCGTTGACTTCAAGAAATTTGATGTAGAAACTATGATGCTTCTTATAGCGGGGACGCCGATAGTTTTACATAGTCCTAACGAATACCACAAAGATTTACTTACACTGTTAAAGCGGAGTAATACGCGGATAGTGGTGAATAGGCTGCCAAATGTGAAGAGCTTGCAGGATAAGGGCTTAGATAGCACTCTAATATTACATCCTTACATCGCGGAGAATAAACAACGTCTCCCTCGATGGGCTGATCGTGGGATGGCGGTGAGTATTAGTAGAATAGATCGTGGTAAGAATATCGAAATACTTATTGAAGCTAATAATAGTGTGGATTCAGCAGGAGGCGAAGGTGATTATATAAATGTTTACGGAGCGGAAAACGGTGTTTACACTCGCCACACGCTAGATAAAAACTCCTCTTGCTGGCGAGAGGATTATTTTGGCAAGTTCCCCGCAGAAAAGGGCAGCGCCGTTTCGCTTTGTGCACAGTATAAATATATGGTCGATATGTCGGTTATTGATGACGACGGGGATGGAATGAAATACACTTTTTTAGAGGCTGTTGACGCCGGAGCGGTTTGCATAATAAACGCGGAGTGGTTTAGCGGCGACGAAACAGTGTGGAGGAAAGGCGGGAATTGTTTGATAGTTGAAAACGTCGATGATTTGGTGAAATGTGTGAATACCTCCCAGGCTTTGAGCTCTGGTATAGCCCGTGCTGCACGGAAGATTCTGGAGGATCATAAGCCTGAAACTATTATACCGCAGTTTGAGAAATTTTTAGAAAGCTCTCACAATGAAGAAATGGAAACGAGTAAATGATATTAAAACTAAGGAACATATTGGATTAGTGATATACACTATGCGTAAAGATATGGGAATCTATAAATGGAATGATGATATGTTAAATGCTGGTGTTCTAGGACTATGTAAAGCAGCGAAGCGGTGGAAACCTATAGGAGAGGTTGGCTTTGCTGCATACGCTATAATTTGGATCAGGGGCGAGATTAGTAAGTATTTACGAAGTCTGGGGAATATCAGAAAGAAGGAGAAATCAGTCGGCGACCTTTTAAACGTTTTGGGTGAGGTAGGGTCTCGAGTAACTAAAAATTATAGTTATAAATCTTTTGATAATCTACTCAATAAATCTAATTTAACTGATTCTCAAAAATTTATAATTACGGAATGGGCCTTAAACGATAGAACTACGGAGCAAATCTCGGAATCGATGGGCGAGGAATGGAGTTATCGAAAGGTTATGATACATTTAAGAATTGCTATTCAACGAGTGAAGAAACTTTGTAAACATAAACAATATAAAATAGGAATGAAAAGGCGATCCAGATAATCGATATCGGGGACCCTCTGCGGATAAAGGCTGTTTATGCGACAATCCATAGGCGATTTTGGGAATTTGGATGCCGTTTTAGGGGGGTTTAACGGAGGTATACGAGGACTTCACATGAACGGGGTCGAGGTATTTCGGAGGAGTTTTTAGAAGATAGTGTAAACCTACGAAATTAGGTTTTTGGGAGTAAGAGGTGAAATTCGGCGAGTTGCTAGGAGGGTCAGTTTTGGACTATGTTATAAGTGTATTGGTAGTAAAGGCTTATGTGTTAAAGTTTAAAAACGCCCTCAAACACTGTACCCTGGGGGGTATACCAGCATTAGTACTAATATTAGTAATATTATGTATAAATATATATAGGTATATAACAATGTATAAATATGTAAAATTGGTGAAGACCCCCCAGGGTACAGTGTTTGAGGGCGTTTTTAAATCCAATACTGGAGGTTCGTTATGGTTATGGAATACATGTTATCGAAGTTGAAAAGACGTGAGTCAATAATAAAAGTTGAAATAAATGGTAGTGCTAGATCTTTGGTGGAGTGGGCTAGTTTGAAAGGAATAAGCTACGAACTGATTTACTCTCGTTATAAAAGAGGAGTTATTGGAGAGGAACTCCTGGCTCCGATAAAAATTTTGAACAGGAAAGGAAAAACCTTAGGTTTAAAATTATCTACAATAAAATTTAAGGCAAGTGAATATCCGCAAACAAGTGTAATTGGGTTGAGATGTAGTACATGCCTGAGAGGGATTATAAGTAATTATAAAACGAGGATGACACACTTTTGGGTTGAGAGTGAGAAAGCGTATAGAGTTAAATACACTTGTAGTTATTGTGTGAAAGGTGTTATCGATGCGAGCTAAGTATTTAGTTAGTGGTCCTAACGATTTAAATGTGAAGTGGGGTTTAACGTGGGATCATAAACATTTTATAATGATAGTAAGCACTCATAAGAAATGGGCGGAGGAAGTCTTTAGTTATGTGGAATCGGTTTGGGATGTTGATGTAAGTAGTAATAAAATAATAAGCGAAACAATTACGGGCTGGAGATATAGAAAATCTTATAGTGTTGGTATAGACGGTTGGCATGATGGGTTATCCTACATGAAAAAATCATGTGGATGGGAAAGAGTTGAATCTTTTAGGAGATTTACCAGATGAAAAAGTGCAAACCAACTAAATGCTATGAATGTCGAGAGATATTCACCGAGTGGAAATGGGGTCCGCATTGGTGTTTGAAGTGTGATAAGAAAAGAGTGGATAGGATATCCGAGAGTCTAAAGGCTATAGGCGATAATTTCTCGAGAGGGCAGAATAGTGGATGATATAGTTGAATTAGTAGGTGGCCCTCTGGATGGAGAAAAACATAAATTTATTGGGGGACCGGATATGTTTTTCCCTGCGGCTTTACAAAAAATATCAGACAGGGAAGAGCCGGGAGGAGCAGTTATGCCTGGTGCGGGTCTGCACGATTATTGTAGTGCGATGTGGACTCGCTGTATAGATATTGCAGAAGCTGATATTGATGCGGAGAATGAGAGGGAAGATGGATGAACTAATTTCAGGAATGGAAAAGTCTGAATGGGATAAAATGTGGGAGCTTGCAGACGATTGGCAACTAGTAAAACAAGGGGATATGATAGTTTGGTTTTCACGTAAAATATACGAAAAATCTTTGCTTGGACGGGAACCCATCTCCACGAAACCTGAAGAGTAGGAAACAGCCTCATGAAAAAATTAAAGAAAACGAAAAAGTTGCTGGAATCTCCACAGGATAAAAAACTTAGTAGGATAATTAAATGTCCTGACGAAGTAGGTATGGAATGTTTAAAAGTTGAGGCATGGGTTAAGTCAACTTATGATAAAAAGAATAAACGGGTTATCATAAGAGTGTATAGAACGGATAGGGATCATCCAGAGTCATTAATGTTTTGTGTGTGGATACCACTGAAAAACTTGAATCAGGCTAGTATGTTTCATTACGATCCGCTGCTAGATCTGGCCATGCCGTATGTTGAAGATATGATGAAAGGAGAGTGAATGGAATATTATTGCCCATTTTGTAAAATTAAATCAAAGATTACTAAAACAGGATATCCATTTTATGAGTGGTATGCTGTTTGTCCTAAATGTGCACTGGATTGGGTGCTCTGGAGAAAGGAGGCGAAGAGAGTAATGCATAAAAAAGATACGGATATATCTATCCGGGTGTCGGTAGAGTTGAAAGAGGCTTTGAAAAGTGCAGCGGAATGTGAAGATAGAGGGAGTTATGGGAAACTTGGAAAATAAGAAAAGATACATCACCCCCTTCCAGCTTTTGCAGATTGTCGAGGAACACGATGTATCAAAGTTTCAACGTTGGGTGATGCTGCATTGTACGGAATTGCTGGATAAGAAAGCCGTTAAAGTGCCGAACGGGGAGAATCTTTATTGTGTGGCGCTAATGTTGTATGTTAAGGGAGGAATGGAACATGTTGAGTAAAGAAGAAATCTATGTGAAAAGTTTTGAGCTTCGAGGGGCTGCGATGTATTTAGCTATGAAGACTTTATATAGTACCCTGGATTGTATGAATTTCTTAGATGAAGTTAATTTTGTTGGATCTTATTACGAGTTGGAATGGTATAAACAATTTTTGGATTACTGTACTACATGGAATATTAGTCTTTATTCAATTATGAACACTATGCGGAGGAGTTGAAATGGAAATGGACTGGACAATCATTGCGGTGACGTGTGTGGTGTGTTTTACGGCTGCGTTTATTGCTGCTATGTGTGTTGGAGTGTATAGGTCCCAGTTGAAGATGGGGGATGAATATCTGAAAAGGAAAGATAAAGCGAGAGGGATGAACTGATGAGGAGAAATAAAATGGATAACTATGGAGCGGAATTAATCCTAGATTTGCATGATTGCGATCCGAGAAAGTTTACACGGGAAAATATCCAAAACTTCTTCGATACACTTTGTTGTAGAATTAAGATGGAGCAGTGTGATCTTCACTGGTGGGATGATTTGTTCACGCCAGAATCCGAAAAAGAGACTGATCCAAAATTGGTCGGCACTTCGGCTATCCAATTTATCAAAACAAGTAATATTACGATCCATACTCTGGATATTATGAAACGTGTGTATCTAAACATTTTTTCGTGTAAAGATTTTGATCGTCATGTTGCTGAGGCAACTTGCCACGAATATTTTGATGGTACTATTATGCAATCCACACTCATAAGGAGGTATTAAAATGCTTGGAGTATTCATCGTCCCGACAGGCATCGGCGCAGAAATTGGTGGGCATTCCGGTGACGCTACGCCTGCTGCTAAACTTATTGCTGCCGCTTGTGATAAGTTGATAGTTCATCCCAACGTAGTAAACGCTTCCGATATTAACGAAATGTCCGAGAATATGTTATAAGTAGAGGGATCAATGTTAGATAGATTCTTAGAGGGCTCTATGCGACTCAAGGAGGTGCGTTCTAATCGTATCTTGCTCGCAACAAACCCTCCTCTTAAGAATGAGATCGTAAACGCAGCCTCGGCGGCTAGGGCAACGGTCGGGGCGGATGTGAAGGTGCTTGTACTCGACAGACCATTAGTTATGGAAGCGACCGTCGGTTGTGATGGAGCTACCGGAAAGATTATAGGTTTTGAACAATTTCTCAGGCAAATTCAATCTCACTCCCGTGATTTTGATGTGTTAGTAGTTTCTTCACAAATCGAAACCGATGATGAAAAGGTGAAAACTTATCTTGAACGTGAAGGGGGTGTAAATATTTGGGGCGGGGTTGAAGCGATGTTCTCTAAAAAAGCTTCTAGTGCGTTAGGAAAACCTGTTTTTCACGCACCCGTCGAGAACAGTAAGTTCTTTAAGACGTATAATGAGATTGTTGATCCGCGTAAATCAGCGGAGATGGTTTCGCTGTGCTATGTTCATTGTTGTCTCAAGGGCGCTCATAAAGCTCCCGTTGAAGGTGCTTTGTGGGATAAAAATATTATTCCAAGACCCGATTTTTTAGTGACACCTATAAACATCTACGGTCCACCACACATATCCTGCGAGACACACAGAATTCCAATTATAGCTGTTGTTGATAATAAAACAATTCATGCCATCCGCATGGCGAGGAATACAATTACCGTCGGGACTTATCTTGAAGCTGCTGGAGTTGTGCTTGCGATAAAACAGGGAATATCACTTGAATCGATTAAACGTCCTTTGATGAAAACTAAAATATTAAATGGAACGAAAAACTGGGGGATAAGTAATGCTCAGACCGATACCTGGATTTTGTCTTTTGTGTGGTAGAAAGATTTTTGAGAGAACTTTTATTGGTCCGAGGATTTCCTCGATGGTTCTCAAATGTAATCACAAGGATTGCCCACCTAAACCTAGGAGAAAAACTATGGAAAAGTACATGTACACAATCCCCCTGTCTTTGTTTATTTGTGGGACTGTTGTCGCGATTCCCCTAGGATTACTCCTCGCAGAAACGGTGAAGTTTGTTTGGAGGTGGTTGGGGATCGGGAAATAAAACAATCAGTATAAAACTCCATTTCGATTGTCAGGAGGATTAAAATTAATGGGACACCACAAAGGACAGGGTAAGACTAAGCGACGGTATGCGCCGAAAGAACTGCTTGAAACTTTACGATACATGATGTGGGATCTCATAGATAATAGATTAGAGGTATGTTTAGTTGCATCAGACCGTGATCCTGATGGACAAATACGAAGAGTTTTTAATAGAAATCTTGATTGGTATAGAAATCTTTGCTCTAAATATCCGGGGAGATCAAAGTCGCATAAGTACAGGCTTAAGCACGAGAGCACACCAACAAAAATAAGAAGAATCCGCATTCTGCAAGCATTACGGACGATCGAAACGAAAGGGTATTGTCATTCATATTATGCGGAGGACTTATTTGAAATCGCACAAGAGATTATTACCGCCTTTGAGGAACAAGGATATTCAGCTTGAGCTATTCGACTATAAGGGCATTTGTAGCCAATTCGCTGCAACTACTCATATAGGTAATTATTTTGAGAAACTCACCGCAGAAATATTAGGGGCGCGAAGGTTTAAATGTATCGCAGGAATGCAATGCCCAGATTTATTATGGACTAATAATAGAATACTTGAATGCAAAGCTATGAATAGTAGTAGTGGCAGAGCCGTTATAGATGAAGGTGTAGCCGCCGCGTATAAAAAATTATGCGATAAGACCCGGAATACTCTTTGGTATAGTATTTGGATTTACTATTATAATAATATCAGTAAATGTAGAACTGTAGCAGAGCTGACTTTTTGTTTGGATAGTTGCAGTAAAGAACTTTTTATAATGACGCAAAGTTTTGTTGATGAAATCGCAGTTAAAGGCAGTAGTTGGCGTTTTAAAGGGGAGAAATGGAATGCTAGGGGTAAGTGTAGAAATGGAAAATTAATTTTTGTCATAGGAGCTAAACTGAAAAAGTATTATTGGTCTAGAACTGAACACCTACAAGAAAAATCTATTAGTATTTATCAAAGGCCAGGCGACTCAAGACCGTTAATTCTATCGAACAAGGAGGTGAAAGATGACAAACGATAAAGGCGCGGTTTTATCGATGAAGTGCACAAAATGTATCGGCACAAGAAGAATAGTCTACGCGCCTATTATTAATAAACATACTAATGAACAAGATGCGTGGATGGTGGGGCTTGAGATTGAATGCCCGTTGGAGTTTCGACTCCATCCTGTTAAAAAAGAGCAGTATGCTGAAATTCTAACTTTCTTGGAGAAGTACAACGGCACCCTCAAAAAATAAAGAATTTATTCAAGATTCGGAGGAAATTAATGCTATTCTCAAAAAGTAATTTGATGGTGAAAAATGCGGCAAGCAAGAGTAAGAAAGATGCACAATTAAATTGTGTGCATTTTGCCCAGGATGGGACTACGGTAGCGTCTAATGGTAAAACGATAATGGCTGTGGGACCGATTGATATGGATAGGACGGCTTTCCCAGAAAATATAAAACGAGTAGAAGCAGACGAGCTAGGAGAGAACGGCGTATCTGTTCCGGTGGATTTAGTTGAAACAGCAATAAGAAATCTACCGCGAGATAAAAGAGTTGGCATACAAAATGTTGCAATGACAGAGTGTAATGAGAGAATGGTAGAGTTTACATCTATAGACACCCGAAAACGTCAAAGAGTCGCGTCGAGGCCTGTTGTAGAAACGTTTCCGAAGTGGAAAGAGGTATTCAAGGAAGTTAAATCGAAAGCTAAGTCTGGAAAGATTTGTGTTTCGCGAAAAGATTTAATATCTTTATTGACTGCTATAGACCAATCATGCGACGATGGGAGTGATGCTGTTTTTATAGAATTCGGTGGAATGGATGATGGAATTTTGTTGAGATGTTTAAATTCAATGAGTAATCAGCACGTTTTAGGCGTGGTTTTGCCGTACGATACCGATGGAAAATGGATAAGGGGCGATTTATGGGAAAAAGGCGCTATTTTGCCGAGCCCTAAACGTTTACACTGTAAAGGTTAGAAGATTTTTTTGCATATCTGAAATTTCCCCCCTGTGTAGTTCTAAATATAGTCCTTTTCTCAAAAATCGATTTTCTCCGATTCACGGTTAGTTTATGTTTTGATCATGAAATGAAACTATTGTGGAAGATAAAATAGACAGGAAAACAGACGAGTCTGCAACCGATGTTCCGAAAAAGACGAAGAAAGTTAAACAGAAGGAAATTGCAAAATCAAACAAAGTACTGACGAGTATTCTGAGAAACCGCTTGTTATTAAAAGTCAAAGACGTGCCTTTAGTTCAAGGAATGGCGAAAGAGTTGGGAATAGGAGATAATGAGACGGTTGCGGATGTGTTGGCTTCGAACTTAATATTTCAATCATTGCTAGGAAAATCTACTCAAACAGCAGAAATTTGGAATAGGATTGAGGGTAAGACTGCGGAATCTCAGGACGTTATCGATCCGGAAGAAAAAGCAAAAGAGATAAACGAATTTTTAAAACAGATGGACGAGTTTGGTGCGCCGCCAGCGATCGAAGGCGAAAACGAAACCAAAAGGGAGTGATGGTAAATATTAATGCATATAAATTAGCACACGACCTCATGTCTTTACAGTTTTATCGAGCCATAAACATTGCAGGGAAGCTCGATCTACTTAAAGACACAGATCGAAACTTAGGACATATGGAAGTCTACGAAAGAATTGTTGAGTGTGCTAGGAAGGATGATAAACTACAAGAACTTCAAGAAGAAGTCTTGAAAGTATAGTAACGATGATAGCAGCGGAGAAACTTTACATAAAAGGCGTAGACCGATGGGGATTTGAGAAAGACAGTCCTCACCGTTTTTCTGTTCCTAATCGAACACAACGTGCGTTTTGGCTATCCGATAGTCGATTCATAACCGTACCTGCGGGAAGGCGTTCAGGTAAAAGCGAGATTGCTAAAAAGAAGGGCGTTAAACGTGGTTTAAAAGAACGTCAATTTACGAATCCGCGATACCTGTTTACGGCCCCCACACATCGTCAAGCGAAAGATATCTATTGGAAAGATTTAAAACTACTCCTCCCTAAGTGGATACGCCAGGGCAAACCTAGCGAGAGCGAACTAGTCATCAACACAGTTACCGGCGCAAGGTTTCAGGTGATGGGTTTAGACGAGCCCAGTCGTATGGAGGGAAGCCCTGTCCACGGAATAGTGTTGGATGAAATCGATAACATGAAGGAAGAGGTCTGGGCAGAACATGTGCGTCCAGCTTTATCGGATACCAATGGGTGGGCGATGTTTATCGGAGTGCCGGAAGGGCGAAAACAGCTCTACAAATATTCACGTTATTCACGCACTCGCCCGGCGTGGGCAAACTTTACATGGAAAAGCGCGGAAATTCTTCCTCCAGAAGAAATTGCCCAGGCAAAAGAGGACCTCGATCCGCTAACCTTTCTACAGGAGTATGAAGCCAGTTTTGTTACGTTTGAGGGAAGGGCATACTACTGCTACGACGAAAATAAACATAACGTGGAAAGACTATATTACAATCATAAATTACCGTTATCTTTCAATTTTGATTTCAACGTCAAACCTGGCACAGCGACGGTTACTCAAGAGCAGGAGTATTGCGGCAAAAATCCAGACGTAAGCATAGTGTTCACTGCGGTGATTGGAGAGGTCTGGATACCGCAGAATAGTAATACTCCCGCAGTATGTCGGAAACTTGCAGAGAGCTGGGGTTATCATAAAGGCGAAGTTTATATTTATGGAGACTCTACCGGCGGAAACGCGGGTACGGCGAAAGTGACTGGATCTGATTGGGATATTGTTGAGCGTATGATGCGACGATGTTTTGGAGACCGAGTCAATATGTGCGTAAAGGATGGTTGCCCTCGTGAACGTGCACGCGTGAACGCTTTGAATAGCCGATTGATGTCAACTACTGGTACGATTAGTATGTTAATCTGCGCAAAGAACTGCCCGCACACTGCGGAAGACTTAAGCGCGGTGGTTTTGTTGAAAGGCGGGTCCGGGGAGATCGATAAGAAGGCCACCCCGTTGCATACGCACCTCAGCGATGGGCTTGGATATCAAGCGGAATTTGAGCATCCAGTTAGTGGTGATAATCGAATCCTTGTTGAAGAAGAGGTATTCTAATGCAGGTATTAGTTCATAATAAATATCTGGCTATCCTCAAAGGGGATCATAAATATATCTTCCGATACCTACCTGGAGAGGAGCAGGTTGTTCTTAGAAGAGTATTAGATTATGTAAGAGATTGTGATTGTGATATTGATTGGAAGGACGTGCTTAAAGTGCTTAGAACTATAAACGTTGATTCACGAAAGGGGGTAAATAATGCCTAGCCACACTCAAGCTTCAAGACGCCGCGCAAATAAACTAAGTGTCGGGAGCCGCCTCGCAGGAAGAAAGAAAAAATCTAGTAAGAAAGGTCGAGCAAATCGCCGTAGACGATAAGGACTGCACTTATACTATTCACAGAGAATCTGAAGAGGAGAAATGATGGGCGATAATATTAGAGATCCAAAGCTGGGATTCATCCAACCGGTCAAAGCTTCGAGGGATAGGACTGTACTGGATGCGATGGTAGCTGTAGCGGGATGGGCTGTTCTTGGTAATGATACCACCACTCTTGCTATTAATGATAATAATATTTTAGGAGATAAATCTTTAAGTTTCGATAAAGTCGACGGCGCTGCGGGTACTGTGTTCGCGGGGATAGAAAAGACTATTAATGCGGTAAGTTTAAAGGAATTCCTTGCAAGCGATAAGCTGGTTTCTGCATTCTTTGCTGCTGCGCTAACCAATGTTGTGAATATCTTCTTCAGAGTTGGAACAGATAGTTCAAACTATTCTGTGTTTAAGGTTCTGGTGGCATCGCTTACTGCAAATGTCTGGAATCCGCTTGCTTTGCTGTTCACTGATGCTGACGTTGCGAATCAAGTCGGCGCCGGCCACGATCTTGACGTAATTACTTATATTGCCGTTGGGGTGGAGTTCACGTTAGAGACGAATGCACTGGCTGGTTTGCATTTCGATCATTTACATATCGAAGCTGCGGATAATTAAATTTAAAACTTAACCGGAATCTTTTTAGGAGAATTAAAATGAAATCCATCGGGAAAATATTTAAAAGCAAGAAATTCATCGTAACAATTATCGGCCTGATAATTCCGATCCTCAACTCTAATTTTGACTGGGGATTAGATAAAGAGGCGATCTTTGCGATGTTGGGTTCTGTTGGATTGTTTAACATTGGTCAAGGCATTGCTGACGCTGGTTCGAAAGGCGCAACTTCTGGAACTGTTGATTGAATATGAGTGTCCCGATTGATGTCAAGAACTGAGTTTCAACCACATTAACGTAAGAAAGGAGTGAGTATGGCAAAGTTGAATGACGGTGAACTGCTGTTGAAGAAAATCGCCGACGCTGCAATTCCGCACGGTCTGCCTGACGGTGTACCGATATCTCCTATGTCTGCTGTAAACTCTTCTGCGATTACTACAACTACTGGCGTGGCTATCAAAGCTGCCGTTGCGGGTAAACGTCACTGGATCACGGAAGCTGTTGCTATCAACGAAGCGACTACTGAGGATGCGGTCTTTGCTATTTCGGACGAAGACGATAATGAGTATGCGATTATGGCTCCGGTCGATGCTGATGGTGTGAACAATGGCGGTGGCGCTGCTATGGGTAAATACGTTTTCAACCCTCCTCTGGTTATTCCTGCTGGAAAAGCTATTGAGGGGATTGGAAAAGTTGCAGTTCTTGGTGATGTTTGGTGTTCTATCAATGGGTTCGTAGAAGATTAACCAAGTCGATCTTGACAGCAATCGGGACACTTGATGATCACTAAAATTTTCCGATGGTTAGGAGTATTATTAGGTCCAATATTGACAGCATTATTCAAGGCCGGTAAAGCACCGCGTGAGGTAGAATCCGTCGGGTATGATGAAGGTTTGATCGATGATATTCAGGATCATATTAACAAGGAAAACGAGAAATGAGCAGTGAGAACAGAACGAGCATCATGACTCCGTGTGAGATTACAAATACCCAATGTCCACGTTGCAACATTTCTTTTTACAGACTCCCGGATGCTGTAGGTTATTGCCCCTCCTGTAATTTGGAGATTAGAGATAGTACTACAGACAGCTTTTGGATAGTTTGTAAAGATATCGAAGGGATGCGCAGGTTCTGCTCCGCCTCTTTTTCATCGAATTCTGAAGACTGCGCTTGGGTTAATTTTGGTTTTTGGGATGAAAAGGAACATTGGGAGTTTGTTGGGGAGGATTTAAATAGTGAACAACTAGTTGAAGTGATAAAAGATAAATCAAAGTTTCATGGTTGGTATTGTATAAAAATGATAGTAAGCAAATCGGAGAAATTGAAATGAAAACCTTTAAAGTATCTATCTTGATTCTATTTTTGCTTATCGGAGCCTCAACAGTTTCGGGATGCCTGTCTTTGCGAGGATTGCGGCCGGATGTAATCGTCAAGCATCCCGATTCGCCGTTTTTGATTATGGAAGTTAAAAGGAATTGGGCGAGAATTGCAATCTATAGTAAATCAAAAAACAAGATGATTGAATATGGCTGGATCGATATGGAGACGAATGAGGTCCTCGGGAAAACCATCAGTAAATACGATTGGGAAAGATTTATAAAAGGTCAGGAGAAATAAATTTGGTTCACTTGCTCAATTTTGAAAAGACTCCTCAACGCGAGGACGACGTTGATTCTAAAAGCGTGAATTGGTGGAAGATGCACAACCGATTCGCTTGGGAATTGATCGAAGACTTATTGAGCGGCACGTTGGGGATGCGATCGAGGCGACAGCAGTGGCTACCAAAGAACGATAAAGAGACCGTTAAAAGTTATCTCGGCAGGATAGAACGGTCATTCCTGTTGGAGGCGTTTGGTGATTCAATTGAAGATCTAGCTGCTAGGCCTTTTAGTAGACCAATAGTTGTAGAAGGTGCCGACGAGCAACTAGAAAAGTTAATCGCAAACGTCGATATGACTGGCTCCAATCTGACCACTTTCGGCCAGGATGTTTTTAGAGCTGGGATCACATGGGGACTGACGCATATTCTAGTGGACTTTCCCGAGACTACCGGAATAGAAACCTTATTCCAGGAACGGGCGATAGGTGCAAGGCCGGACTTTGTACATATTCGCCCACAGCAACTACTCTCCTGGACGGAAGATGAAAACCAGGAGCTTACCTCTATCAAGTTCCAAGAAAGTCGAACAGTTCGCACGGATAGTAAGTTCCTAGATGAAGAGATCCAGCTAATTAGGCATTACACACAAACAGAAATAAATATTTATCAATTCAACCCGGATAAAAGCGAATGGTTTCTTTTAACTCAGGAACCTCTAGTAAATACTCTCGGGAGAATTCCTCTTTCTACGTTTTACACCAAGCGGGTCGGTAATCGGATGGGCATGCCTCCGCTGTTGGCGTTGGCGTGGAAAAATTTGGAGCATTGGGTAAGCTCCAGCGATCAGAATAACTTACTACACTTCGCCCGCGTACCGATACTGGTTGCTAGTGGTCTTTCCCAGGTAGATATGAAGGGGACGATTCCTATTGGTGGAAATCGAATTATTAAATTTCAGAGTGATACAGCTAAATTAGGGTTTGTTGAACATTCAGGTAAAGCTATCGGTGCGGGTAAGGCCGCACTAGACGATTTAAAGGGGGAAATGGCGGAACTAGGCGCGGAGCCGTTGATGGAGCAGCCTGTACCCATTACAGCCACCGAGGCGGGGATTAATGCGGGCCGTTCCCAGGCCCCTATACAGGCTTGGGTGAACGATCTGGATAACACATTCGATGAGGCATTTGGTTTTGCAAAAGCCTGGACAGGTGAGGAGCTACCTGAAGATTTCAAGACTAAAATCTTCAACGAATTTAATCTTGGCACTAAAGCAAATGAAGACGCTGAGAGGGTGATGGACCTGCGTAAGAATCGGGACATATCCCACGAGACCACAATCAATGAGCATAAGCGACGCGGGATATTGGGGGAGAATATTACTGCCGAAGACGAAAAGCAAAAACTTGAAGATGAGGGCCCCGATCTTGGGATGCTGACTGATATTCCTCCAGAGGTGGACGACGACAACGATGAAGATGAAGATTGATAGAACTGATATAACTATGATTTTAGTTTCGATAGGCTTGTTCGTCTTGACAATAGTATTCTGGTTTTTGGGTAAATATAAGATATGGCAATAGCCGACGATATCCTTGACAGGTTTATTCGCCATGCAACATTTATCGAAAGGCTAAAGACTCAACAAGTTCGAGAAATAGTCGCTTTATTCAATGATGAAGTCATCCCGTTGTTGATAAAACGAATAAGGCGTGTAGGGACAAGCGCTAAGGCGGTTAAACGCCTGAAAACAGAAAGGACCCGATATCGGAAAATAATTAAGCGCGGCAATAAAATTATAAAGCGCAGGCTGAAAAGTAATCTGCGAGAAGTTGCTTTAATGGAAGGAGAGTTCAGCGCGACAGCGATGAGCAAGGAAATGCCGTTTCAGTTTAATTTCGTTGTGCCGGCTGCACCTATTTTAGAACAGATTGTAACTAAGACTAAAATTAGAGGAAAGTTGTTAAACGATTTCTTTAACGAACTCGGTACAAAACTGGAATCACAAGTAAGTTCTAGGATTAATGTTGGACTTGTAGAAGGACAATCGATTGACGACATTACTAGAGCGATCAGAGGCACAGCAAAAACAGGGTTCCGAAATGGAATCCTTGAAGGAACACGTCGAGAAGTTGCAGCAGTTGTGCGGACAGCAGTTAATCACACAGTCACGCAGGCAAGGGAGGAAACCTACAAAGCAAACGACGACGTTATTAAAGAGGTAAGATACGTTGCAACCCTCGATAGCAAAACGACAGTTATATGCGCAGGACTGGATGGCGAAGTTTTTCCGATTGGTGAAGGTCCCCGTCCTCCGCAGCATTTTCAGTGCCGATCGACAACGACCGCAGTCGTCAAGTCATTCAAAGAACTTGGATTTGACAACCTGAAAGAACTACCGCCTAAAACTCGGGCGGCTGCACCTATCGGGCAAAGAGAGATAAAAGAATTAAGGCGCGCCGGAGCCACTAAAGCAGAAATCCGAACTATGCAGCGATCTTTAAATGGTCAGGTTCCCGCTACGGAAACTTATGGAACCTGGCTGAAACGACAACCCGGGGACACTCAAAATAAAGTTCTTGGACCTACGCGGGCGAAACTGTTCAGGGAAGGTAAAGTAAAAATTAATAGATTTACTAACGACAACAATCGCCCTTTGAATCTAAATGAAATCCGCGAGCTAGAAGGGCTCACGGAACGCGACATTAAAGTGGTGAGGACTAGAAGTAAGAAGTAGTAATTAATTCAACCCAGGAGCGGAACGCTCAAAAAGGCGGAATGCCGAAAAAGGAGAGATCATGGCTCTACCTGCATTGTTGGAAACGTTGGACGGACAGCCCGACGCGATTAGAGAGCATTACGTCGAGAAGAACGGAAGGTTCATTCTCGGTATAACGTCCGCAGGTGGGTATACACTGGAGAAGGATATCAATAATCTTCGGTCGGCTTACGGGAAGGAAAAGGATAAACGTAAAACCGTCGAGGATACGTTGAAAGCCTTCGAGGGACTAGACCCAACTCAAATTGGCGATCTGAAAACTTTAGTAGAGGAAAGAAAAAACTGGACTCCAGAAGAAAAAGTACAGGAGCAGATCAATACCAAAGTCCAGCAGATCAAAGATAAACTGACCGGCGAAATCGGCGACAAAGATGTTTCTATTAAGAAACTGACCGGACAGATAACCAAATTGATTATGGACAACCAAGCCACCGCCGCGTTGACAAAACACAAAGCGCGTAACGGTGGGAAATCTCTCTTAGCCAACATTCGGGAAATGATCCGCGTTGAAAACGATGACAACGGAAATCTCCAGGTAGTCGTGATTGATTCTAAATCCGGGGGCGCGAGAATGTCCCAAAAGCAAGGTTCGATGGACAATATGGGGCTTGAGGAGTTGGTAGAGATCATGAAAGACTCCGATGATTACTCGTTTGCTTTTGAATCTTCTGGCGCTTCCGGTGGTGGTGCAAAAGGAGGGGGCGGTGGTGGAAATCCTCCTCCAGGGAGAATTCCAACAAATAGTTCAAATTTGACGGCAGAAGAAAAACTTCAGTTGGCCCATGAGAAAGCGGAAGGGTCTACTGCTGGCAATAAGTAAATTCTTCTCTGTCCTGTAAAGGAGAAAAAGAATGGCTGCATTGACACTATTAGAAGCCTCAAAACGAGGCCTTGGCACTGAACTCGACCAGGCGGTAGTCGAGATTTTTGCTCGTAATTCCCCGATTCTTATGGTCTTGCCTTTCCGCACGATTTCAGGCAATGCTTTGAAATATAATCGTGAACAGACTCTGCCTGGAGTAGCCTTTCGCGGGGTGAACGAGGCGTTTAGTTCTAGCGTTGGGGTGTTGAATCCGATTACGGAATCGTTGACCATCATCGGCGGCGATCTGGAAGTCGATAAATTTATTATCGACACGGAAGGCGCGGATATTCGCTCCATTCACGAGGCGATGAAACTGAAGGCGATTGCTGAAGATTGGCAGACGACTTTCTTCAAAGGCGATGTGCAGACAGATGTAAAAGAATTCGATGGGTTGCAGACTCGTCTAGTTGGTAATCAGTTGATCGATGCCGGTGTTAGTTCTGGCGGTGATGCACTGTCGCTTGGTGTTGTGGACGAACTGATCGACGCTGTGAACGATCCCACACACTTGGCGATGAATAAGACACTGGCAAGGCGTTTTTCTGCGGCTGCGCGCGATACTGCCGTGGGAGGTTTCATCACGTTCGGAAAAGACGAGTTCGGCAGGCGTATTATGTTCTACGGAGACTTGCCGATTCTGGTTATCCAGTCCTTGCAGGGGTTGGACACTGTCCTCCCGTTCACCGAGGCGAATCCTGGTGGTGGGTCGGCTGCATCCACTTCCATGTATTGTTTGAGCATCACTCCTAACGGAATTCAGGGTATCCAGAACAAGCCGATGGAAGCGCGGGATCTTGGTGAGCAGGATATCAAGCCGGTTATGCTGACTCGGGTGGAATGGTATGCTGGGATGATGATTCGCCACGGAAGGGCTGGAGGGCGTCTGCGTGGTATTAAGAACGCGGCGATTGTTAAATAGAATTAATTCGTAGAGCTATCGACTTGATCGAAACTCTTTTATAAGGACAGCAAAATGACAAAATCTTATGTAATTGATGATGACCTTTTGATGCGAGATGCGGGGCAAATCACGTCATCCGCAGCTTCGCAGGTTGCGAGCGCCGATAAAATTATCGACATGGGTGATGGCTTTGTGGAAGGGGTTGTTATAGTCGATCCTTCAGAAATCGACTTTACTGTCGCAGACGAGAAATATGACGTCGATTTGCAGCTTTCCAACGTTGCGGTAATGACAAGTGCCGTCGTTGTTAAATGTAGTTTAAAACTCGGGGATGCTCGGGACGGTATGAATGACGACACTACGGTTGACAAACGTAGAACGTTGGAATTCAACAATCGTGTTGCCGACACTACTTATCGGTATGCAAGGCTGTTCGAGATCATGAGCGGAACCGATCCGATTTTGGATTTTGTGGCGTATATGACAAAGAATCCTCAACGGACTTAAGTTTAGAAACCTTGTGCGTTGCGCCTACTCAGGGGGAGACTCCTTCCCCCTTGTCCTCCCCCTGAGTTCCTTTTATTTATGTGTAAGTTTTAAGTTTTAGATTAACACGGACCCTATTTGAAAGGACACGCTATGCCTAGTAAAGTGCCAGTTTACGATCAAGCCGGAAATGCTAAATTGCATTATGCGGTAGACGCGAAAGAATTGTTTAATCAGAAATCGAAGAACGGAGATAGTCTGTTCTTTCGTAACAATCCAACTAAGTCCAATAAAGAGATTAAAGAAGAAGTACGCGCCGACGATAAAAAAGAGGAAGCGTATAATCAGGAATTGTTTGAAAGAATTTCTAGCAGTTACAGTGTTCCTGAGTTACGTGCATTTGCGGAACAGCTGGGAATGGAGAAGATCGAAGTACTTAAAAAATCTGAATTAGTGGGCGAAATGATTAAACACGGATTCAATCCCTCTGCTGCCGCAGGAGTAGAAAAATAATTGTAGTTCCCAGGATCTAATGTAACGGTCTAAAATTCCGGTGGGGTCCGGGGGTGGGTGGGTTAGGAGAAAATCATGATAGAAATCATCGGCCCTATGGGCAGAATTGTTGTAACGGAGATCGATGCAGACAGGCTGTTAAGGACACGTCTTTACAGGAGATTAGATAGCCCTCCTCCGCAGGATGGCCCTCGGCCTACAGACGGAGAGAAAGCTCGTGTCGTGCAGACTTTCACTCGGACTGAAAACGAAGACGACGACCCAGAGGATGACAACGGAGATGAATAATGGCGGCGACCTTTGTCGTTGAGGATGGGACAGGCAAGACCGATGCTAATAGCTATCTGTCCGAAAACGATGCCGACACGTATTTTGATAATTATGATCGTCAAGGCAATGTCGTTTTATGGGACGCGATAGCTGATAAAGAAGCTGCCCTTAGAGAGGCCACTCAATATCTCGATAACGAATATCGGGAACGTTGGGTGGGAACCAAGGGATCGGAAGATCAAGCACTGGCGTGGCCCCGTAGGGATGTTTTTGTTAGCGATGGATTCTTAATCGACAGCAATGTAATCCCACAAGAACTCAAAGACGCTTGCGCGGAACTTGCCCTGCGCACTGACACTACTACTACACGCCTTTCTCCAGATATAACCGACCCAGGATCGATCCGCCGGACTAAAGATGAAGTTGGCCCGTTGAAAACTGAAATTGAATATTCTGGGGGCGGTAAAGGTCCTATCACAAATATCTTCCGAATTATCGAAGACCTACTAAGAAGCTTGGTTGTGCCGGATGGAACTTTGGAGCGTAGTTAATGACAGCACTCGATGATAAATTAGTTCCGGCAGCATTAGCACTAATTACTAAATTCGGAATTAGTGCGAATATTACAACGATAACTGGAAATACATACGACCCGACAACAAGTTCAACAGCAGTTGGGACGCCTGTCGTAAACGCTGTTACGATTACCCCGTTAGTTCCGGCCGCTAATAAATTCATCGACGGTGATTTAGTAAAGGTGGGCGATGTTGAGAGTTTCATCGCAGGAATCGGGTTGGGCTTTACTCCTATCCCGGGATTGCTTGTCGAGGTTGGTTCAGACGATTGGAAAATAGTCCGCGTGGATACACTTAGTTCTGGTGATAGTGTGGCGGCGTATCAAATGTTTTTGAGGAAATAATGGCTACGCGAATCGAAAGAGCCGTTAAGAAATTTAAAGCGGGTGCTGCTGAGTTTTCAAAAACGGTTGTTCCTGTGGAATTCGTTAGTTTTCAAAAGCTCGTAGCCTTCGATCTATTAGAAAGACTTGTTTTAAAGACCGCTGTCGATCTTGGCGGTGCACGAGGAAACTGGCAATTAACTATTGGAACGCCTGCCAGCGGAACTACAGGACGAGTAGGTGGTGGAGCAGAAGCGGAAGCTGATCGTGGAACTGAGGGAAAGGCGGGGGCGGATGCAATTAATGCGGCTTCTGCTGTGCTGGCGTCCCTGAAGCCTTTTCAAACGGTTTATATAACTAATAATTTGAAATATATTGAACCACTTGAAAAGGGATCGAGTAGTCAATCACCCGAAGGAATGATTGCTGTTAGTCTGGAAGAAGTGAACTTAATTTTTGGGTAAAGCAATGCAACAGATATTACAAGGCGAAGCCGTAACCGACCGCAGGCGAATGTATATTTTTCTCGTTGATGTCTCCGGCGTCGCGCAGACAGGCGTTACCGGAATCACTGTTACTGTATCTAAAAACGGTGGATCATTAAACGCAGCGGATAATAGTTTAATCGAGATCAGTAACGGATTTTATTATTATGAATTCAGCGCGGACGAAATCGATACACTTGGCACATTAGCAATACTTGTAGTGACGACCGAGGCCCTCGACTTTCCGGGGATGCTTATGGTTGTGCTGCGTGATTTGCATGTAAGCATTGTGGATCAAGTCTGGGATGAACGGCTTACTGGAATGACTCATAATGTTCCCACCTCCGCAGGTCGTAGATTACGACAGGTTGCTGGAGGTCTTATCCTACATGATGGAGTAGCACAGGCGGCGGCGTCTAATACAATGACTTTAGACGTCGGTGCCGATGCGAACGATGATTTTTATAATCACGCTATTGTTAGGATAGTTGATGGTACGGGATCTGAACAAGAAAGAATTATCGTCGATTACAATGGCACAACAAAAATAGCGAAGGTTGCCCCACCGTGGATTGTTATACCGAACTCGGCCTCTGACTTTGAACTTCTCCCGGGTGTTTCACATGCGGAGACGAATAGTAAGACTGTTAAAATCGGACTTTTACAGTCTGCAACAGCATCTACAGCGACACTTGATTCCTCTGCATCCTCGATAGATGAATTTTACACATGTGATGTTCTGGAAATCGATGCTGGGCTAGGAGAGGGGCAGGAAAAAATTATAACGGCATATAATGGGACGACAAAAGTTGTCACACTTTCATCGGACTGGATAGTAATCCCCGATGCTACGAGTGAATATATAGTTGAAGAGGCGTTGTCGGTCGTCCCGGAGGCGGAGCTTGCCAGGAAACTTATTAGTAATACTCGAAGGTTGCTTGCAAATGGTGATGAAGAAGTTCTAGATGATGATGAAAATACAGTAATTAATATAAGGCGAATAACAGATAAAGGTGGCAAACCTGTTACGATTTTAACGGTAACTCCCGGAGTACCAACTTTACAAACAAAAACATTATGAGTTTAACACAAATAGGATTTCCATTAGCGATAAGATTTTTCACCCCGATAGGCTCGTTTAATACTTCGGTGGAAGATATTAATAACACGATTAGAACCAGGTTTAAAGTAAATGTTTCGGACGTAAGGAGTTTAACCACTCACCACGATAACGCGCCGTTTACGATTCCCGCAACGGGTCTATGGTGCAGGTTCAGCGTTCTCCCAGGAGAATCGAAACAGGTTTCTCTCGGCAGAACGAAGCGGTATAGAATTCCAGGAGTTGCTATTGCGCAGTTATTCGATGATATAGAAATTGGAGATAAGAATATTATTGAAGAGGCCGATTTCATTCGAGAGGAATTTACAAGCGTTACAGACACCAGCGTTACTTTCAGATCTCCAACAATATCAAAGCCAAGTCTTGACGGTAAGAACTGGTCAATTAATGTAAACATTCCTTGGTTTGCTGATATTATAGGATAGGGTGATGGCTCTCACTAAATCTCAAATACACTTAGCCAACGATTTAGAAGTGCTAAAAAGAGGCACTATCGTATGCGCCACAGGTGCTACGGGACCTACTGGTCCACCCGGAACATCTGTAGCTATCGAAACGGATGGGACGCCACAATCGACTGCTGTTACCGTTCTAAATTTTATCACCGATGATTTTGCCTTGATTGAATCGCCGGCCGATGATTTTCAGGTTTCTCTCGCCGCAGAAATTCCACACACAGATTTTGCAGAAACTATCGGGGGCGCGTGGACGTTTAATGCAGTAGCAACTTTTGACGCTGGGATTAAACATGCTACCAAACTAGACTTTTTTATCGGCTCTACCGTTGAGATGGAACTTAGCCTGAATAGACTTCTCTTTAATAATGGGGCGGTTGATACCTCGTTGAGTTGGAGCGTTTCCGGTAAACTGGATTTTCTTGTTGGAGGCGGTCTGGAAATAGAGGTGCGGTCAAACTCACTTACATTCGTCCCCAGCGGGACCCGCCCTCGTTTAGAGTGGGGAACATCTGCTACTCTAAATATACAATCAGGCAGCACGACTCGCATCGGAATAAATACCACAGGGATGGGATTTTTCGCTGTGGCTCCAGTAGCACGACCTACTGTTACAGGATCCCGTGGTGGGAATGCTGCGTTAGCGGATTTGTTGGTGGAGCTTGAGAATTTAGGTCTGATTATAGATAGCTCTTCATAGGAGAGACAATGGCAGATTTATGGGCGGTGGAAAATATTGATGTGGCTTTTGGTAATGGACAGGTTTCGGTTACGGCCGACATAGTATTGAACGACAACGTATTAGATAAGGTGCATATACATTTTACAGAGGAAGGAGTCGATACGAGACGGGAAATTAAGAAGACCCTTATGAAGATGATCCAGCATGCGAAGAATGCAAAAGTCGAGGCGAGAGAGTTTTCAAACCGGAGGATCACCGAAACAGAACTGCAAGGGGGAATAGCATGAGATATGGCTTAGATATAATTATTCTACAATTCGATGGAAAACAGTTAAACGACGTGGACGGCTCTACATTGACTTTGAAAAAAGTCTGTGTAAACGCGCTACTTGCTCAAGCTCCGGATCAGAACAAGATGAAAGGCGAGGAGAAGATCGAGAGGTATAACCTGGCTAAGCGGGTTCATGAGGCGGACGAAGGAATAACACTTACGCAAGAGGAATGCGTTTTAATCAAAGAGCAAGTGGCTACGCTTTACAATAACAATTTAGTAATTGGCAGGCTTTCGGAAGTTTTAAAATAAAAAAGAATTTTAGGAATTCTACATGGATTATGAAATGGTGTGTGTGAGAAAGGGTGGAGGTTATAAGAACGGGGCTATCGTCTTTCTAAAAGAAAAGGGTCTTGTTACTTTTAGGATTGGAGACAGAAACCATCCTAATTTACAGATTATAGTTCTGCACGAATCAGAATTACCAGCCGTTGTCAAAAATTTACCTCATAGAAAGCGAGAGAGCTTTTTAAAAGTTCATTTCCGATATCTTAACAGGCATTTTGTGGTTAGGTCGAATGAGGAGTTAGTTAGACGTAATCCAAAACCGCTAGGTGGTGGTGTAACTCCGCAAGATTTGTTTAACTGGGAAAACGATAAATGACAGATTATGCAGTTCCCGCAGACCATGCCACTATATCGATAGCCGAGGCTGTGATTCCAGAACCACCTCTGGAAGCACAACGTATTATTGTAGATGGTGATGATGTGCAAGAATATGATGATAGTGTTATAATTGACGGCACTACATACACCGCTGCTAATAATCTAACTATAATGAAAAAGGTCGGGAGTATTTTACGACCGATGATCTACCCGTCCGCCGGGAGAGCAGTTCGTATTATAGATAAATTTGTTACTATACAGGATATGTCTTTACAAGCGAAATCAGTCGATACTATTAATATAGGAGCGGAGTTCTCTAAAATTCATAGATGTTTAATAGGCGCACAGAATCTTGTCGTCGTCAGTGTAGGATATTCTGGATCGTCGGACGATGCAGAATTAATTAACTGTGTGGTAGGATATGGGCCTGCGGCTACAGGTTTAGTTTCGATTACTAACGATCTTTCTAGGATGAAAATCAAAAATAACTTTATACACGGTATGGGACCGTGGTCTGGCAGTGAACGTTCAATTTTTCTTGCCGGAGCTAATGTAGCAGACATTACACTTCAGAATAATGTCCTCGCGTTATTCCAGTCGCCCCAGATCACTCGTATACTAGACGCAACTCCTACGAATTTAGTAATGAATGGAAATCGTTATTTTGTTTCCAGAGATGTTGAAAGACTTGTGAAGATTGGAGCCGTAACGTACGCAGACCTCGCAGCGCTGCAAGCAGCAGGATTTGAACTTGATTCCCCACATGTTAGTGCATTCGACCACTTTGGTGGAGGTATGTTACAAGCCGTTCGAGACCTTGGAATTGTGGATGCTGGGGTTTTAGATGATTACTTCGCAGAAAGTCGCGTCGGCACGATGGATATCGGTCCCCGCACATATGAAATTTCAAGTATTGATACTACACCCCCTGTTTGGGATACGACTATAGGAATTCAAACCTTGGCCAGTATTAATAATGCTTTTATGCGGGCGACATGGGGTGTTGCTACCGATGCTGCGAGTATTACTAGCTATAACGTTTATGTCCGCGAAGGTTCGGCCCCGGATAGTTTCGGGAAAGCTTCTGTTTATTATTTATGTAATACTACCCTAACTACCCTTAATATCTTCACGCGCGCAGCAGGGGCGGTCCTGGGGGCTGGTAAGACGTTCTACGTGATCGTCAAGGCGACTGATGAATCTAATAATGAGGACGCAAACGTCGTATCGTTGAATGTGACGGTTGGATCATCCAATACATTTATAGAGGGGGTGGGGAATACGATTCGTAGTCGATTTAAAACTCAGGTCACGGATACTGTCCTCGCAGACCTTGGTTTTAGTTTGCCTACTCATTACGATAATGCTCCGTTCACTCGACCGACAGACGATACCAGATGGGTGCGTCATAAAATCGAATACGACGATGCTACGCAAGTTTCAATTGCCAAAACTTCGCGGCGCCACAGAATATTCGGTAATATGATTGTTTCCATTTATATTCGTTTAGAAATCGGTGATAAAGAGTCGTCACAAATAGCTGATTACATTGCAAGTAAGTTCCGTTCCGTAACAGATTCCAGAGTTACCTTCAGAACTCCACAATATCAGCTTCGCGGTAGATTCGACAAAGAGTGGATTGTCGATATACGGTGCCCGTTTTATTCGGATACTTTTGCATAAGGAGAGATTATGTCTGATGCGGATAGGTTAGCGTTATCCTATTCCCAGGAGGCTACGTTCGGTGTTCTACCTGTGGCGACTGATACGCAGATTACGTTTAGTATGACTGCTGCGGATAATTCTATCAACGATTCTGGGAGTGGATTTGTCTCGGCAGGATTCGTTGCGGGGAGTCGAATCGCTGTTTCAGGTTTTACTGGGGATACTGATAATAACCAGAACTATAGAATTGATTCTGTAGCTGCTGGTAAAATGATTTTGTCAGATTTTGTTAATACGATTGTTGACGATGCCGCCGGCGAGTCTGTAACGATCACCGAGGGAGTTTTTAAGGACATTCGCTATACCAGCGAATCCCTCGGCCAGGATACGGATACAGTTCAAAGCGCGGAAATTAGAAATGATCGACAGGTTGTAGACATTGTAAGAACTAATGTTAGCGCATCCGGTGATATCAACTTCGAGCTTTCTTATGGATCGTTCGACGATTTCATGGAAGCCGCTTTACAAAGTGCCGCCTGGTCTACAGAAGTGTCTGACACCGACACCGTTCATAGCATGGCGTCAGGCGACAACTCGATTAATGATTCAGGATCAGGTTATGTTTCCGACGGCTTCGTTGCTAATCAGTGGATTAAAGTATCTGGATTTCTTGGCGGCAATGCTGCGAATAACAGTTACTTTAAAATTTCAACCGTTGCTGCGGGCAAAATGGTTCTTGTTGGCGGAACGGTTGTTACCGAATCGGCAGGAGACAGTGTCACAATTACTATGGGCTCTCAAATTGTCAACGGAACGACTTTCCGTTCATTCAGGTTTGAAAAAGAATTCACAGACTTAACGAATATCTTCGCCAACTTGGATGGATCACCAGTTGAAGGCTTCGCTTTAAGCGTGGCCACGGAGACCATCGTTACCGGTACATTTTCCTTTCTGGGAACCACGGAAGTCAGTGCGGCGGCTACGGTAGCAGTCGGCGGGAGTGAGGCGGCTAATACCAATAATATCCTGAACAATGTGGATAATGTTCCCAAGTTTCACGACAACTACGGAGAGCAAACGGAACTTCTCGCGTTTACACACGCATTATCTGCGAATCTTCGCCAGAGACTGGAAGTCGGTCAACTAGGCCCACAAAGTTTTGGGTCAGGTAAAAATGCAATCACTGGGACAGTGCAGATGTATTTCTCAACGATTGCGATTATGGATAAATATCTGGCGTTCACCGAGAGTGTCTTATCGATTGTGTTGGAAGATGATAACGGTAGAGCTTACGTACTCGACTACCCAGCGATTAAATATACTGAGGGCCGGAGAGTCGGGGGCGGGGAGAATACCGATATCATTGCAGATATGTCTTGGACAGCTAAACGTGATGCAACCGAAGGGATTATGGTTCGGATTCAGCGTTGGCCTTCGTAGAACAACTATAGTTTTTAAAACCGGACCCCACTTGTTTTAAGGAGATGTGATGAAATTTAGCGAACTAAAAACCGACGAGACGATGGAAGAGGATGGCGTGTGGATTCAGTACGCAGATGATTTTTGGGTGAAGTTGGCAAGGCTGGATAATAAAAAGGCGACAAAGCTTTTGAGGAAATTGGAGAAGCCTTATAAACGTCAGATTCGTCTAGGGACGATCAGCGATGATGTTCAGAAAAAGAATATAATCCAGCTAGTAGCTAGAACAGTTTTGCTAGAGTGGAGAGGTTTAGAAAACGATGACGGTTCTCCAGATCTTTTCAGTAAAGAGAGGGCTGAAGAGCGGCTTTCTGAATCGAAAGACTTCTTGAAAGATGTTCTTCAAATGTCTCAAGAGCCCGCCAACTTCCGAAAAGAATTACAAGAGGATGCGGAGGGAAACTCATAGAGTGCCTCCAGTGGCACTTAAAACATTCTGGGACGAAAGAGAAAGAGAAACAACTTCGCTATCTTGAAAGACTACAACTTTCTGGCAAGCGAATAAATCTGGTCGAAGAAATGCCGGAAGTGTTTTCTGATTTGGCTGAGGTCTGGGCAGGGTTTACCTTTTTGAGCAGGTTTCGTTCGGTCCAGTTTCAAGCGGACCCTATTCAGTTGCAAGAAATTTTAGCATGGTTGAGATTTAAAGAGTTCGACGAAGAAACAACGGAAGAATATTTAGAATTGATTTCAGTTATGGATAAAACGTTTCTGGAATATTCTAGGGAACAGAGTAAATCGAAGGAAAAGAGTAAACATGGCGATAAGTCTTCCAATCGCAATAGAAGCAAGATCGGCGGTCGCCGGCTCTAAAAAAGTCGATACTGCTATGAAACGTGTCGAAAAGGGTGCGAATCGTGCGGGTAAGGCCGTTGGTAGGATGCAAAAGAAGACAAATAGTCTTGGAAATGCTCTTAAAGTTGTACGCGGGGCTGTGATCGGATTTTTTGCAGCTTTTGCTGGAATATCTGCGGTTAGTGCAGCAACTAGCATCATCGCCGGGTTTGGGGAAACGATGGCAGAAATTGCCGGAGTAGCTCAGGCAACCGTCGAGGAGTTCAGATCATTTATTGAAATAACCCGAGAACTCGGTGCCATTACCAGATTCACCGCGCAGGAAGCTGGTGAAGGTCTACTATTCCTGTCTCGTGCTGGTTTCTCAGCTATCGAAGCAGTGCAAGCCCTCCCAGATACTTTAGACTTGGCAACGGCCGGAATGTTAGACTTAGGAACTGCCGCAGATACTGCATCCAATATTTTAAAACAGTTTGAACTTGATGCTTCTGAAACTAATAGAGTTGTAGATACATTAGTCAATGTTGCAAACTCCGCAAACACTAATGTACTACAACTTGCAGAAGCTATGAAATTCGTAGGCCCGGTCGCAAATGCGTTAGGAATCTCAGTCGAGAAAACGGCTTCACTTATTGGCGTTCTCGGTGATGCGGGCATCCAAGCGTCGATGGCTGGCACAAATCTACGTGGGGCATTCCTTGCTTTATTAAATCCAACAAGGAAGGCTAAAAATGCTTTAGCGGATGTTGGACTTACATCCCAGCAAGTTAATCCTGAGATTAATGATATTAGTGTTGTGCTTGAAAGATTGCGTGACGCTAATTTAAGTGCTGCGGGTGCCGGAAAAATCTTCGGTAGAAGGAATGTTTCCGCTGCGATTATTCTAGCGAAAAGCGTTGAACGGGTTGACGAGCTAACAGAAGCGACAGAGAAGAACACTGGAGTTGCCCGCAGGAATGCAAGGTTGATAGAAAACACTCTGGCCGGTGCTTTTAGAAGTTTGAAGTCGGCAGCACAAGAACTAATTCTCGGTCTAGGAGATCGTGGGTTAAGCAGAGCATTTAAGGATATGATTATAATTGCAACAGGAGCCGTAAGAATTCTTGCAGGACTCGAAGACAAAGTCACTGAAAATAGACCTGCTGCTAAACTCCTTGCCGACGCTATTAAATTAGTGACTCTTGCATTGACTGCTATGGTTGCGGTTAGAGTTATTAAATTTCTTTCTACATTGACAATAGGTCTAAGGGCCGCAGGGGCAGCAGCATTAGGATTATCCGGAAGTTTTAATATCGCAAAACTAGGATTGGTTGGTCCGTTGATTGCCGGGATAGGGGTTGCAGCAGTAACCACTGGGAGAAGCATGGGAGATCTCGCAGATGCGTTTAAAAGATTTCTCGAACTGACAGGAATTTTAGAAGAAGAAGATCCTAGGGTTCTATCCGGGGCTGGTTTGAAGGCTGCGGCCGAAGCAAAAGCCGTGATTGTAGAATTTGATAAACTTAGGAAAGCAGGTAAAGACACTTCAGAAGTTATACGCAAGGCAATCGAGGGCGGGATAATCCCTACAATTCAAAACCAACTTAAGGTGGCAATTGCTGAGGCAGCGGCTGAAATTGAAAATCTAAAAGAAGCTACAATCATCAGCCCGGCAAAAATTGGTGTGGCTGAGACAGAGTTAAACATTAGGAAAGATATCGAAAACTTATTTAATAGATATCTAAAAGAAGTTCAAAAGAATATAAAGAGAGTCGAGGATTCAACCAAAGCGCCCGACATTTTTAAACCTAAAGAAATCGATTCACTATTATTCCTAATAGAAGGTAAAATTAAAAAACGGTTTGAGAATCTACGTAAAATAATAGCAGATCCTTTCTCAGAGATAGATGAAATTAATAAAGCTATCAGAAAAGTTGCGACTGCGATAAAGTTTGCATCAGATAATGAAGCGGTTTCTATAGATGTGGCTGAAAGATTACGAGAAAATTTACGGGATTTAGCAGGCGATTACGATGGAGTTAGGGCGGCAAGAACACAAGCATCGGAGGATGAAAAAGAATTTTTCCAAGCAATCGAAGCTGGGCGTAAAGCGTCGATTAAAAGGTTTGACCAACTTCAATCTGAAGCAGAAGAAGCCGCAAAAGCTCTCGACGAAGTTCGGGAAGCCGAAGAAAAAAGAATTGGAGGGATAAACGATAGTATCCAAGAAATGTTTAGTTCTTTAGAGTTTGAGCGGTCATTAATCGATAAAACTAACGATGAAAGGGAGAGAGCCGAAAGGCTGGCGAGTTTGGAGTCTTTGGCCAGAGCAGCGTTGCGGGATGATGTCCAGGAATTAATCACTACATATAAACAAGAGTTAATCGAACTTCAAAAATTTAAAGAGTTGGTAGAGATTGCAAACGAAGTTGGGGATGCTTTCGCCGATGCTTTTGAAAGGGCGATATTCGGCGCAGAAGATTTCCGCGCAGTGTTCCTAGATTTAATCAGAGAACTTTCAGCAACTGCGTTTAGAGAATCAGTTTCCGAACCTTTAAGCAAAAGTATTGGAAAACTGTTTACTAACATCGCCTCGTCATTGATAGGAGGCGGGGGCGGCCCGCTCTCAGGGAGCGGACTTACTGATGTTGGAAGGGAAGGAATACCTAGTGCGTTCACAGGAGGAGGTGTTACTGGTAGTTTAATCCCAGCGGCTCACGGTGGCATTTTTACACGCCCCACAGCGGTGTTGGCTGGAGAGGCCGGCCCGGAGATGATAACGCCATTAAACCGCCTGCCAGGGCTGCTACGCGCCGGCGGACAAGACGATCAGCCACCAGCCCAGATTAACGTTCCGATTACTGTTGTCACCCAGGATGCCGATAGCTTCCGCAGGTCTAGGACTCAAGTCCAGAATGTAGTTCGCCAGGCGGTTAGAATTGCTCAATTAGGAGGTGGTAAATAGTGGCATTCCACGAAGTTCAATTCCCTATTGGAATCAGTTACGGCTCTGGCTTCGGACCGGCATTTTCTACAAATATTACCGAAACAGACTCTGGGCAAGAGGAAAGAATCGCACGGTGGGCAAATGCGCGAAGACGTTATGATGTTAGAGAAGCTATTAAAAGTCGTGACGATATTTATACAATCCAACAATTTTATATCGTTCGCGGTGGCGCTGCTAACGGATTCAGATTTAAAGATTTTACTGACTTCAGTAGTGCATCGAACGGCAGGGGTACCCCTGACGATGAAGACCAGTCTATCGGCACAGGCGACGCCAGCGAAGTTTCTTTCCAATTAACAAAACAATACGTTAGCGGTATTTTTACTCGAAATAGAAATATTACGAAGCCAGTATCGGGAACGGTAGTTGTAGCTTTAGACACCGTTGCTAAAACGGAAGGCGTTGATTTCACTGTAGACACGACAAGCGGATTAATAACATTTACGGCCGCTCCTGGCGGTGGTGCGGCAATTACAGCTGGGTTTGAGTTCGACGTTCCGGTCCGATTCGGGAAAGAGGCCGATGATCAGCTATTAATCGCTATCGATTCTTTCGATATCACTCAAATTTCCTCTCTGCCATTAATTGAAATTCGCGACGAAGATGAAAGTGGGGAGGATGCTTTCCAGGGAGGTGCCGCAGATTTAAGTGTCACCGCAGATACACAGCTTTCAGTCGGGACTGGCAGAACAATAAATTTGAGCACAGTCGGCGCAGGATTAGATTTAATTTTACCAGTAAAAACAAACCTGCCTGGTGGTGGGCCCTATTTTTTCGTTTTCAATAATGGGGCAAATACCATAACGGTGGTCGATTCCCCGGGAGGTTCAACAGTACTAACTATTGCAGCGGGAACTGACGCCGAAATTGTTCTAGGACTTATAGGAGCTGCGAAGACTTGGTTCGCTTTAACTTAATATGGCTTTACAAAATTTAACACATTACGGCGGGGCTCGTGATCTTGGCGCCGGTGAAGTTATAGGTCCGCATAGCGAAAGAACTCTTTCCAGCGACCCCAGCGGAGCGCAAGACCTTACTCTCCCCGATGCTAGACTTTTACCGCTTGGAATTCCTTTTCTTGTGGTAAATTTAAGCGGCTCGTTCGCGATTACAGTTAAAAATAATGGTGGATCAAGTTTATACGTTTTGGCTGCGAACGAGGGTAGACGATTTATTTTAAATGATAACTCGACTGCAAACGGGGTTTGGAGATTAACGAAAGTATTTACAGTAAATCATATTTAGGCTTCTTATGATAACTCTCGACCAAGGTTTAGAATCTTTAAATGCAGGACATTTAAAACGACATGCCCGATGTTGGAAAATAACCCGCACGGACGGGACTATTTTTAGATTCACAAACCACGACCATAAATTAGATATAGCCGAGGCCGGAGTCGGCGAACCTCTTTTTACATATTCCCCCGCAGGAGGATTTAACGCCAGCGCGGCGCAAAAACAAGAAGGTTTTGAAACACAGAATTTGGAGGTCGTCGGGATGTTATCTAATTCTGCTATTACAAACGACGATTTAAGAGCTGGACGATACGAAGGTGCTACCGTCCAGGAGTTGATAGTAGACTGGCGATTTCCTTTTGCGGGACCATTTTTAACTTCTACTTATTTCGTAACAGAAACGAAATTTTCAAACGAGCAATGGGAGGCCCGAGTAGAAGGATTAACAAGAAAACTCCTTCCGCAGATTGGTAATGTTTACGGGCGAAATTGTCGCTACGAATTGGGGGACGCCGAATGTAAAGTTGTACTCACCGATTTTGATGATACAGGGACTGTTAATACTGTTAGTATCATCCGTAGAAAATTTAATGCTGCTATGGTAATCACTCCTACTACTGGAATCTTTGATTTGGGTCCAGTGACTTGGACAGGTGGTAACAATAACGGATTAATCGGAGAGATAAAAACTCAAGATAATATTTCTGGGAACAATACTGATATTGAATTCCAGCTTGATATGCCGTTTGATATTCAAGCCGGAGATACTTTTAGCATTATTCAAGGGTGTGATAAAACTCATGAAACTTGTAAAAATAAATTTAATAATATTCCAAATCACGGCGGGTTTGAATTCATACCTGGGACGAATAGAATGCTACTGACGTTAAAAGTGAAGTAATGAGTTTAATGCGTAAAAGGATAATCGAAAAAGCTAGAGAGTATTTAGGAACTCCTTTCTACCATACTGGTAGAAACAAGGGGGTCGGTATTGATTGTATTGGGTTAATAGCCGGAGTCTGCCAGGAATTAAATTTGATGGGTTATGATAATGTTGATTACTCACGCTCCCCGGATGGTAAAATGTTAATGAAGGAGTTGAACAAAGTTTTTGAACCTATTGATTATAAGAATACAAAGCCAGGCGATATTCTAGTTTTGTGGTTTATTACTAGCCATAAATTCCCGCAGCACATAGGATTCCTGACAGAAAAAGGTATTATACATACTCATGGCAGAGTCGGGAAAGTAGTTGAACATTCTTTAGATACAAAGTGGAAGAACAGAATCTGCGCAGCGTTTAAAATTAAAGGGATTGACTAGATGGCAACTATTGCTCTAGTAGCATTTGCAGGGGCTACAGGTCTAACAGGCGCGGCTGCTGGTATTGCCGCAGGAGTGGCAGGGACTATTGGCGGTCTTATAGATTCAAGATTTCTCTTCCCGCTATTCGGCGATTCGAGGCAAGATAAATCACAGAACCTTTTAGGCCCTCGCCTAGAAAGCTTACAATTACAAAGTGCGGCTGAGGGCAGTGCGATCAATTTTGCAATTGGCCCAGAAAATAAAATGGCAGGTACGATTATATGGCTCTCCAAAACTAAGGAGGCTAAGAAAGATACCACCACCACCACTGGCGGCGGAGGCGGAAAAGGGGGTCTGGGTGGCGGGGGGAGTCAAGAAGTCACCACAACCCGCACAACTTATACATATTTTATTGATATAGCAATTGGAATCTCGGAGGGTGTGGTAAATAAAATCGTTCGTATCTGGGCGGATGGGAAAATAATATACGAAGACGTAAACAATCAAGATATTAGTGTTAGTAGTAATTTGCTAAGAGCAGAGATTAGACAAGAGTATAAAACCGTTCCAGGACCGAATCCGCGAGAGCGGTTGAACGGGTTGGAAGCATTCGGTAGATATGGTGGGCAAGTGCAGGTAAGAGTTTTAAGACAACAATGGATGGATATTATTTCTCCCAGCGGAGGTCCCGATCTAACCATTTTTGTTTCTGGTTTTAATAATACAATTATTACCGGTTTTACAAATTCAGCAAATAATCTAGCGACTAGATTACAAGGAGTACGTTCTGGACCGTCTGGCGTTGTAGGACAACCTGGCCGGTTAGAAACAGGGGAGACGGCCGTTCGATTGAACATCCCCATCAATGCAACCATAGGTGATGAGGCCGCTGGAAACACTATCGGAATCGTCCAGATTAAACCGAATATAAATAAAAATCAGGTTCAAGATTTCACTCTTTACCCTGGAGATCAAACACAGAGCGCAGACCCAACGATTGAAGCGGCCGAGGGTGTTGGCGAAGTGTCGGGATTCAGGGGAATTGCATATGTAGTTTTTGAAGATTTATTTTTAGGTAATTACGGAAACCGAGTACCGAACTTTACTTTTGAGGTGGAGAGGGATGTATCACCGCATACAGTAGATTCCACGTTTAATGAAATACTTACAAGGGCGGGACTTGTTTCCGCAGAAATCGACACATCTGCATTGACTGAATCTATGCGAGGTTACTCTGTCTCTGGACCTCAAAGCACTATTAGACAATTAGACCCTTTAGCTCTTGCGTTTAATGTTCAGGCGACCGAATCTCAAGGAAAAATTATTCTAACTAAGCGCGGAACTGCTGCCCCTCAAGCAATAGTTACAAGTGATCTGGCGGCACATGAACACGGACAAGATATACTGCGATCCGTTGTAATAACAGACGGTAGCAGTTTTGATCTACCCAACGAAGTTAATGTAACCCACATAGATCCGGATAATGAATTGCAGGAGGGGAGTCAAAGAGAAAAGAGAATCGATACCCCGTTAGATGGTGTTGTCAAAATAACTTTACCAATAACATTATCGGCAAATGATGCTAGGGCTATAGCTAAAAATGAACTATGGACTCCCTGGGCAAACAGACGTATTGCGGAGTTGTCACTCCCTCCCAGTTATTTATATTTAGAAGAAAACGATCTGATTACATTTACGGCTGGCGGTCAAAGCTATACAGTTATGATTAAACAGCTCGATAGAGGTGATAACGGGATAATACAAATCGTCGGGGTTGTAGAAGAAATAGCAACAGCTACACAATCCGGAGACGGTGCGAGCCCTCTGGGAAAAGGTGTAGGGATTTTAGGAGTTTCATCGGATACATTTTTAGAAGTACTCGATATACCTGGGCTACATGATACGCATCTAAACGTTCCAGGATATTATTTAGCTGTATCGTCCTCAAACGCAGCAGACGAGTTTATAGGTGTGGAAGTCTTCGCAACATTAGATGGGACGAATTTTAATTTAGTCATGGAAGTTCCTGTTGAATCGACAATGGGCTACGTTGAGGGCGCGGTCCTGCCAACAGGAAATATCGGCTTAAGAGAACCGCTAACAACAGTAGAAGTGCTACTTGCAGAGGGCTCCGTTGCATCTGTAACCGAATCAGAATTTCTTGATGGAAAGAATCGCGCACTAATTGGCGATGAAATAATAGCTTTCAAGACGGTTACTTTATTAAATACGAATCATTACGAATTGAAAGATATTATACGAGGTATTAAGGATACTCCAACCTATAGGCATGCACCGAACGAAAGATTTATCCTGCTTTCTGGTGGCGGCCCTCAATTCGCGGGGTTGAGTATTAGTAATTTAGATAAAGTTCAACAGTTCCGCGCAGTCCCTATCGGAGCGTTGGTCGCAGACCCATTTACTACAAGCAGGAACCTCCACGCAGAAAATTTACGGCCATACAAGCCCATTCCTTTAACCGAGGAATGGGCAACGACTGGACACGAGACACGCTGGGTCAGGCGCACTAGAGCGAGCAAAGGCATATTTTCTCCGGCGTCGGTTTCCCTGGATGAGGAGGTGCAAACGTTCGAGGTGGAGTTTGCAAGTAATGATGCTGTGCAGGCGTCTGTCGATTTAACCGTCGCGGTGCAGCCTACTAATAACGATACCATGACGATTGATGGCAGAACATATACATTTCAAACTACATTAACCGATGTAAACGGAAATATATTTATAGGAGTGAGTTTAGCTGCAACCCAACAAAATATCATCGATGCTTTGGAACGAACGGGACAGCCTGGAACTCAATACGCAAATTCAACTTTAATGCATGAATCTGTGGAAACGGACGTCCTAGGATTTGTTGCAAATGTTCTAACCCTAAAAGCTAAATCGCACGGAACAGACGATGATGAGAATACTTACGTATCCACCGAGACATTCACTAGCGGTAGTAACGTATTCTCCGCAGCAACTTTTTTAGGCGGTGTTGACAATACAATATTTAGAACGATAGAAACAATAGATCAAGATTTTTCTGTATATACCTACGATCAACGAGTATCAGACAGTGCGCCGATAGGTATTCGCGCAAAAACTCAGCTGACAATGCCCGTCAACCCGTCAGACGGCGATACATTGACGATTGATGATAGAACATACACTTTTGTTACTACAGTCATCCCCAATAAGACGGACCAGATTGGAATCTTGGCCACAGCTACATTAACTCAGCAGAGTTTCATTAATGTTTTAGCAGGAGCGGGAACAGGGCCGCCCGATACTAACAATGTAACACTCGAACACGATACCGTTGCCTCCGCTGGATTCTCTGGAGGGATTGCTCAAATTCAGGCAAAAAATGATGGGCATCCTACAAACGGTATCGATACAACCGAAACATTTACTAGTCCGAGTAACTTCTTTACAGGTGCGACACTGGGTTTATTTGGATCGGCTGGGGCCCCGGCAACACAAGGAATACTTGTCACTGTTTATCAAATATCTGCAAAAGTTGGTAGAGGCCACGGGGCACAGGCATTACAATTCGATGGATAAGGAGATTAAGCTATGAGCGAAGTTCCTATTGTTCCAGAAGCCCTGACCGTGAGCCCAAAACTTGGATTGAGTTTAATTTTCCAGGGACAGCAAAACGCGGAAGTGCAGTTCAACGAATTACTTCTGTTTATGGACGCGGCAGGGCCATTCTTAGAATTTGAGGATCATGTAAACGATCCTCCCGCGGGACTGGATGCAACTAATAATGGTGAACTTTATATTATTACTGATTCTCCTACTGGGATTTTTGTAGGACATAATGTGGAATTGGCTCTTTGGATCAACCCCGCATGGAAATTTATTAAAGTCGGGAGAGGATGTATTGGCTGGTTAAAAACCGACACAGCAGGAGGTCTTTTAACCGAAGGTAGCGGGGCGGCGATGACCGTAATCTTCCTGGGAGGCGTACTATGGCGGGGTGGTGTATTTAAATCTCCTGCAACAGGGGTAGCAGCATTCACAGACAGTTCCGGAGGTACGCCAGGTCAAACTATCGGCGCTGTAAGCGGGTCTGGGGACGATGCTCAAATCAACGATAATTTCGCTTCTCTGACTGACGATATCAATAAAATTATTACTGCTCTCCGTGAGCGGTATATCGCGATCCCATAAAAGGGGCGCAGATGGCTGGCGATAATAACACCAACAGAATTATTGAAATGGCCTCCGAGATCGGAACCTTAAAAGGTCTGCTGGAAGGCCAAGGCAAAGACCTTAGAGATATAAAAAAATCTAAGTCTGATATGTGGAAAAAAATAAACTGGGCGAACGCAAAAATTAATCTGGCTATAGGCGCGTGGACTGCGGTTGCGTTTATTATTGGGCTGGTCTTTGCTATTCTGGGAGTGATACGATGAATATATTTAGCAATGGAAATGGAAACAGAAAAAACCCTTTCTCTAAAAAGAGGGGCGTTAGACGCGTCGCGTTAATGATCGAAGACGATAAAGTAGATTTCATTTCAGCAGTAAGCAAGTTCCTCCAGAGAATGGACTTCCAGTGCGATTTGATTTGTAACGTAGAACAAGCATATCAAATGATGGATTTAAATTATTATGAAATGATTTTTTGTGTTGAAAATATTCCTGATTTCGATCTGGGAATATTTTTGTCTTACACTGAGAAAAGATTCCCAGCAATAAAATTTGTGCTGGTGGGGGATCATAAAAATTTTCTCCGATTTAAAAACGTCACAAAAATTCTAAAAAATTCTGTGAGTCTTGAAGATTTATTGCAGCCGTTAAATTCCTAATTAATTAATCGATAATTTTCCATTCCCGATTGGTTTCTGCACACCCTTGTGCTTTGAGGGCGTTTTTAAAAATCGCTGATTTCCCATACAAAATTTTTAGAAAAATAACGGGCGTCGACATAAGTCCTTTGGTACACTACACTTAAAACACTAAATTTTTAGAAATAATCCTTTACAAAAATTGGCCGTTCGATTATATTATTGGGTAGACCTAGACGAGGAGGAAACTAAAAATGATGAGAGCACAAACGATATTGCTAGATACAGTTGCCGGCGGGATCGAAAGTTTTACTCGTAATGTATATAAAATCAAACCCTATAATTCAGGATTCACCGGCACGGCTGCGCTTTTTGGGAAACGTTATCAAGTGATTGCATTCAAAAACATTACTACCGATAAACTGATGGCGTGGTCCCTATGTAATTACGCACTAAATTATAATACTAAAACACAGAAATTTGAATACGAAAATGTAGCTAATCAACATTCAAAAGTCTAAAGAGGAGAAAAATATGAAAACAATGGAGCGTGAACAGGTTAAAGCATTTTTGGAACTGATCGTCGAAACGGGTAAAATCATTACGGATGAGTATAAAAAGACCGGTTGGCCTACTCCGCTGGGACCTCTCTACACCGTGTTCATGTCTCAAGGCTGGAATTTAAATGCATTTAATCATGTGATAAGAAATCTCGAACTGGCAGGTTTTGAAACTACAAATGAAACGATTAAACCATCGAAGAACCTTTTATAAAACTAAAACCACGAGAGGAGGAGAAAAAACGACAAGCGGATTTCCGGCGGAGACCTTCAAATTGTTTTATGCGACAGTGAACGGGAGCTTGATGATTATCGGGATTTCAGATCATGAGTTTAATGAGAATCAGGAGGAGTACGAAGGGCTTGGTGGTTGGTTTCCCTCCAATGCAAAAAATGTTGAGTCCGCCGGGGAAGTCCGCATCACTGACGATTTTAAAATCAGGCTTTTAAAATCCGAAGGTAAAATGGTTAGAATGGAAACCAACTCCGGCCAAATGGTCGGCAAACTTGAGACTATTCCACGGCGAGATTTTTCCTATTTAGTGCACGACCACTTTGTAGTTAAAAATTCACATGGCTATTTCAGCTTCCTCCTCACCGACATCATGCAGATCGACGTTATTAACATAAGAGGAGTAACTGTTAGAATTGTATTAAATCGAGATTAAAGCCGAAACACGGAGAAATCCGTGTCGAGCTGGGATTGTTCCCGGCTCCTGACGATGGCAGCTACCCATTAAAATCTTAGAGCGGGAGGAAAGAGAATGGTCAAGAAAATCACAAAGGGCGGGGATGAAAAAACGAAAGTAAAGCCAAAACGTGAAAAAAGGGAGGTGCTACCAGTTACGATTTTCAACGAGGATCAGTTTTTCGATAAAAACGGAAAACTGGTGAAAATTGGATTCCAGGATTGCGGGTTTACCCGGTCTGGTCGTCTTTTGTTTAATTCCTATCAGAGAGAAAAACTGGTTTTCCTGCGCGGTAAGATCAACCAAAGAATTGTTGAACTTGAAGAACGTCGAGAAAAAATCAAAGACTCGAAAGACGCAAAAGAAAAACTGGAATTGAGTATCCAGAAGAGCAAAGAGAAACTTGAAGAGATGCAATCCAAACTGGTCGCACTGGTCGGTTAAGTTTTCCGATTCTGTCCCCTATGTTCTAGGGGACGACCATCGGCAAATTTTCTTGAGTGGGAGGACGTAAAATGAAGATCAAGGGAATCAAAAAAATGAGAATTTATAATTTGATTTGTCCTCTTAGACACAAATGGAGTAGTTGTGTTTGGTTTGAGAAGAGGTTCAGTAGTGGATGGGGTCGACGTAAAGGGGTGTGGGCCGACAAACTGATAGCCCGGACTGGAAACTGCCCTACGTGTGGATATAAATGGTCTACGGCAAGACCATAATGGGAGCAGTGTAATGAATTACAATGAGAAACAACAAATTGATAATCTTAAAGAAAAAGTAAAGCAGGCAACGTTCTATTCAAAATTTCTCAAAAAAGAACAAGAGATCATTGATAATAAAATAAGCATCGCCCGCATAGAAGTTTCTAGGTTAATTGAAAGACGTTTTAGCCTTCCCAACATGATCGAAAATACGAGAAAGGATTTAGAATATTATACAAGCCAAATCCACACAGCAATGATTGAATTTAATAAACATGATGAGGCCGAATGTCTGCGAAACAAAATAACTAAACTCCAGGCAAAACTTTCTATTATGGAAGACGACTGGCAAATGGCTCAGTAAAATTTATATTGAAGGGCGGGCGGCGGTGGCTACCGAATCAATAACCGGGGGATCGCCAAGGCTGGGGCTAAACCTGCGACCGTCTTTCAATATAAATTTTCAAACACAATTCCTTATGGTGGTAAAATGAAATGGGCCTTAATCGATGCTTTCCAAGAGAAGTATTTAAGATTCAGAGACGGAAAAGAAGAGAAAGAGTTTTTAATGAAGGCTCATAGGAAAGCTCTTGGAGTAGAAGCCGAAACCTGTGTTACTATTATATTATTAAGGACTCGTATTTATTATAAACTACAGTACGAAGGCTTTAAATTAGCCGATGCAGACCTCAGTAAATCTTTTATGCAAAACTATAATGCGATAATGCTACTTAAAAATAATTTAGATGGCTGCACCGATGGTTTAAAACAGTCCTGCTATGAACTAATAGAATGTGAAAACAAAACTCCTATAGATTTAGATGAACGTAGGAGAAAATCAGAAATCTTACAAGAACGAATCAAAAAACATGAAATGAAATTAGAGGAAATGAAACAAAGATTAGATAATAAAAGTGCTACTAAAAAGAGTATACACAAGAAATATATTTTCAGAAAGCTTAAGAAAACGAAAAAGTGTGGGGCTAATAATTAAGTTATTAGGAGAACAGAATGCACAAAGGACAAGTAAAATGGTTCAACCAAAAGAAGGGTTTCGGATTTATTAAAGACGACAATGGCGAAGATGATATATTTATACACTACTCTAATATAGTGAGTGATGGTTTTAAATCTCTCGTGGAAAACGACATGGTTGAGTTCAACATCGTATCGGGATTAAAA
>VRUK01000002.1 GCA_019456195.1 Planctomycetota bacterium
TGACTGCCGAGCTTGGCAAGCTGAGCATACTCGATATGCTGAAATACTTTGAAAAGCGTGGTGCGATGCGGGTCTCGGATTTGCATATCAAGGTCGATGCTCCGCCTGCATATCGCATAGACGGCGACCTGGTAAAACTCAAAGGTCCCAAAGTGACACCTAAGATGGCCAAGCAGCTTCTCTATCCGCTTTTAAGTAATGAAAATTTGCGCAAACTCCGCCAACAATATAGTATTGACTGCTCTTATAGACTTGGCCAACTTCAGTTTCGAATCAACATCTTCAGGGAGAACGACGGTCTGGCCGGGGCGATTCGGGCCTTGTCGCTGGATATACCGCCGGTTGAGGACATCGGTTTTCCAAATGATGTTTGGAAAGACATCATCAATCGGCGGCACGGCCTTGTTCTTATGACCGGTATCACAGGCGCAGGAAAATCCACAACAATCGCTTCAATAATACACCGAATCAGTGAAAAAAGTGCCTGCCGGATTATGTCCATCGAGGATCCAATCGAATATATTTTCCCTCAGAAATATTCAATTACCTCCCAGCGTGAACTCGGAAGAGACGTCGAGTCATTTGGTGTTGGTCTGAAAGAAATGCTGCGTCAGGACCCCGATATAATATTCGTTGGCGAGATGCGCGACGCAGAGACGATATCCATGACCCTTATGGCCGCTGAGACGGGCCACCTTGTTTTTTCCACACTGCATACGAGAGATGCGACCGGCACTATAACAAGAATATTGGACTACTTCCCCTCCGGCAGACAGTCCGAGGTGCGCAACCAGATGTCGCTTGGGCTTGCTTATATTATATGTCAGAAGCTTGTGCCCAAAAAGGATGGAACCGGCAGAATCGTAGCGATGGAAATTCTCAACAACAACTACGCCTGTGCCAATCTTATACGAACGGGCAAAGTCGAGCAGATTTATTCACAACTGCAGACAAAGACCCGAAACAGGCCCGATGAAAAAATGATGACGTTGGAAAGGCATTTGGCGACGCTTGTAAAAGCGGACAAGATTGATCTGCTGGAGGCAAAAAAGTGGGCCAATGATCTCAAATGCTTTACTGATGCCATGCAGCGTGTTTGAGTTTGACGTGCATTTTTTGATGCGCATCGGATGAGAAATAAAATGCAGTAAGATTCAGATGACAATCCAGTTTTTTTGTCCCAGTTGCAATGATATAATCGGTTTTCCCGATAAGCACGCCGGAAGACGCGCAAGATGTACCAGTTGCGGGCAGTTTTTTATAATTCCTTCCGAAAATTACAAAAAGCCGAAGAAAGTCAAACTTAGGGAAGAAAAAGGCGAGCCGCTGGGAGGTTTTTACCGTGCTGTGTTCGTTGATAACTGGAAGCTGTTTTTCGACTCTGAAAATGTTACTTCGCTGGCCTTTGTGATTGCCGTAGTATGCTTTAAGTTTTTTACGTCTGGTTCGCCCTGTTGTGCCTACGTAACATATTATGCTGTCTGGGGCTGGCTGTTCGGCTTTTATCTGAACATTATTTATGAGACGGCTTTTGAGATAGATAAGCTGCCCGAAATTAACCTCGGCACGAGCATTACCTTTTTGTGGTACATCATTAAGCCGCTTTTTCTTTTTTCGATTACTATGGCGGTGGTCCAGTTGCCATGCATTATCATGTACATAAAGCTCAAAGAACAGGGCTTGTCTTTCAATGATATTCTGCACTGCGAATTTGGTTTGCTGCATGTTCTTTTTATCTTTGGTTTGTTCCTGTTCCCGATAGCAATATTAACTACATCCGTCGGCCAGACTTTTACTATGTTCAGGCCCGATTATCTTCTTGGCCCGGTATTCAGGGCTTTTGTCCCTTATGCTGTAACGGTGCTTTTGCTTGTTGCTGCTGCACTTCTCGAAATGCGGACAACTCAATTTGCCGGTGCGAACCTGCTAACGACAGCGGGCCATCTGGCGATGAATTTTGCCGTCCAGTTTATTGCGATATTTGCCATGCGCTCGATAGGCCTGTTCCACCGGCATTATAACTGCCACTTCGCCTGGTAATGCCCATCAGCCCGGTCTTTACGAGCCTGCCAAAGATGAATGCAGCTACCTCAAATATAAATCCTTCAATCTCTTTTTTCTTTCTCACCTTACTTGGGAGATGTTTCTTGTTCGATAAGGCTTTTAAGCAGCCGTTCCAGAAGCTCCATGGGCAAGCCCATCACATTTGTCAGGCTGCCATCGATTTTTTCGATAAATACATCGCCGTTTTCCTGTATGGCATAAGCGCCCGCCTTGTCATGCCAGGAGCCGCTTTCTATGTGTTCAGCGATCTGCTCAGAGGTCAGTTTTTTCGGGTAAACGGTCGTTGTATCACTTTTGTTTATTTCGATACCGTCGCGCAATCTGACAATTGCAATACCGGTAATCACCTTATGAGGTCTGCTGAAAAGCTTGTTGGTAATCTGCTCGGCATCCGTCCGGTCGGCCGGCTTGCCTATGATTTCACCCTCGAAATACGCAATGGTATCTGCTGCGATGACCAGGCAGTCGGGATGATATTCGGCGATATTTTTCGCCTTGGCCAAAGCCAGCCGTTCGGCATATTCACAGGGCTCAACGTCCTTAGTGGAAAAGGCCGATTCATCGATATCCGGCCTGACAATCGTAAATTTATAGCCGGCTTCGGTTAATAACTGTTTTCGCCGGGGTGAAGCCGATGCGAGAATAAAAGAGTATTTGGATTGTTTGGACATAAATAAATTGCTGCTTTAGTATTGGGTATTGATTATTTGCCTGCAGAAGGCAAGGTATTCTTTCTCGATTTGCTCAAAATTATCACCGACATAATCTTCAAATAATCCCCGGCCGACGATTCGATTCCAAAGAACGGTTTTCGGGACATTTCTGTCTGTTGCTATTCTTTTGTTAACCTCGTCGAGCTCCCAATCTCCTGTTAGGCCGTCGAGGAGCAACCGGCGATAGACGCCCCGCCATCTTCCATACCCTGCTTCCTGCAAGAATCGCACTAATGCGTATGACTGGCTGTAAAAGGCCATCACGGCTTTGGTCTGGTTGGTGGCAAGCACATCACCGGGATTCATTGAAATTAATTCTTTGAGCGGTATCATTTTGTTTTTAGTAAGCGTTCTTTTAAGCCCGTCCAATCGATACATGTTCTCAGTCGGCTCGAAGTAAAACAGCCCGCCATCACTTCCGTGGGTTTCGAACAGCATTGCTATGCCTTCATCAAGCCAGCTCGGCAGGCGAAACTTAAAGCATCTGCCGTTGAACTGGTGCCATCCTTCGTGCCCCAAAGCTGAAAAAGTCCGCTCTATGCCGATATCATATACCACACAGGCACCTTTATGATAATAAGCACCGGCCTTTATTTTGCAAAATATTTCCGCCTGCTCACCGGCGAAGCTCTTCGTGAAGTTCTCCCACTGGCTTCGCTGGGCAAAAAGATAAATGGTAAATTTGGATTTTGTTTCGATGGATTCGGGCAACTGACTATTATAGGCCCGATAGGCAGACTCAATAAATCCGCTGATGCCTCGAAGTACGAAAGGCTCCAGAAGTGTTGTGAAAATCTCGTAGTGGGTGGTAGTCAATTTCAGCCCCGGTGCGTAACTATTATTCCAGACCTCGACGGATTTCAGGTCGTGCAGAGCCTGACCCTGCAAATACGCCGCCATCCCCGCACCAGTATCGAGCCGCTGAGTATTATTAATACCCTTAATCTCGATTTTATCGGTTCCGGAACATCCGGCCAGACTGATAATGACTATGAAAATTAGCGAGAACTTCCTCACTCCAACCCTTTCTCCGAAGACCAGAAACTGTATTTTGACCGGCAATTGACTGCATTACCGGGATAAAGCCAAATCCAAGAAACATAGTTACAAAACCCTGAACTCCATATTATTGTTAACATCGGCTGCAAATGATAAGGAATCCATTATAATTTGTCCACCCTGGTGTCATTTTTCGTCTAAACTGATGGCCGGCCCGATAAGGCAAATGCGAAACTTTCGGTAGTTTGGTGATGACAAGAGTCACTTGAAAACCAAGAATGAAAAAGTCAAAAGCAGTTGCTATTTCGCAATGGATTTGGTAAGCTAATTGTGCCTGGAGGCTTAGTTGTGTTTATTCCCGGTGTTTAGGGGAAATCCGGATTATTGTTTAAGATTGAGGTGTAAGATGAAAAGTAGGTTAGTGATAGTCCTTGTGTTAGTGTTTCTCTGTATCTGTTTGCCGCTTATGAACGGCTGTGCAAACAACGCCCAGACATGTGCCGCTATTGGTGGAGCCGGTGGTGTATTGATAGGAGCTGTTGCAGGCGGGGGCGGAGGAGCGATAGTTGGAGGGCTAATAGGGGCCGGCGGTGGCTATGTCGTGGGTAACGAAATGGACAAGTAACGAAAACGGCAAACTATATATCTTTGAAATCCGCCCCGAATACACCGGCTGTGAACAGATAAACTTCTGTCTCCGGGTCTTTCCAGGCGTCGGGCGCAAGGCCCGCTTTGTGAGAGCAGCAATACGAAAGAAATTCCTCTTTGCTCCAGCCGGTCTCAGTGGCAACCTGAGGAAGGAAGCAGCCTGAAGCACGCCCTTGTTTTATATATATACCGTCAACGCCAAGCTGCAGATTTAACGGTTCACTTGTCTTGAGCAGCGGCGAGAGAACCGATATCTCGACATCCAGTTGGTCTAATTCCCTGGCGCTTATCTGGTCGGCGAAAAAGCGCGGGTCGCTGGTGGCTGAGGCCTTTGCCATATCTTCCACTAATTCAATCAGGGGGCTGTCCGAGATGAAGTTGCCTATACAGCCCCGCAGTCGGCCATGATTTTTCAATGTTACAAAGCAACCGCAGTGGGCGTTCAATTCAGGGTCATCCGATTGGGGCGCTTTGGTCGGCTTTCCTTTGATTACAGCCTCAACGGTATCGTGTGCGACTTTCAGAAGAGTTTGTTTTTGTTTATCGTTCATAATAAAAGCTCAATATTTAACCCCTGGTTCGACCAGGGCTCTTAATGCAGCCATTTAATCACAAGAAAACCACCGATTAATAGTACCGCGAAAGCGAGTGAAAGCAAATTGAAATACTTTTCGACTAAGGGACGAATTTTTTCACCCTTCCAGCCCATCAGGCCTGCGACGATAAAAAATCTTGCGGAGCGGCTCACGGTCGAAGCGATCAGGAAGCCGGCAAAACTGATCCTGGCAACACCGGCGGATATGGTACAGACCTTGTAGGGCAGTGGGGTAAAACCGCAGGTGAAGACTATCCAGAAGTCGTATTTCTCATACCAGCCCTGGAATTTAGTGAAGTTGGCTTCGGTCAGACCGATAGAACCGAGGTGGAGATAGACCCACTGGCTTATCATGGACCAGAGGAATATTCCGATGCAATAGCCCAGAATGCCGCCGAGGACAGATGCAATCGAGCAGGCGAGAGCGAAACGCAGCCATTTCTTCGGCGCCCCGAGCGTCAGTGGGGCGAGCAGGACGTCCGGCGGGACTGGGAAGAAACTGGACTCGGCAAAGCTCAGGCAAAATAGTACCGTCGGGCCGTGCTTCGTATCGGCGAAGTGAATGATCCAGTCGTACAACCGCCTGTGCCAGTGCCACCAGGTAACGGCTTTGTTGTTTGTTACAGATTGCTCATTACTCGTTTTATCAATTATTGCTTCATCGTTCGCCACTCAATATTCCTTAGTCTTTATTTCTTATTCCTCTAATTCCTCGAACAGATTGGGTACATTGTCTTTTGGCTTGGAAGCCTTGCTCTTACTGGAAGGAAATTCTATGATTTTTATATCCGGACCGGATTCTGATTCCGGTTTCTGCATATCAGCCGGAATGAAAGGTATCAGTCCCATTTCATACGCTTCTTGCTGTACATCCCGTGAGGCCGTTCGGATATCCATTATTAATCCATCGACATCAAACATCCAGACCAGCGGATTATCTATAAGCAGTTCGGGCAGACACCAATCCGGGTCCAATTGCATCAGTTCGAACTTGTCACGGATGATTTTTGATTTCGCCGTCATTGTCCCTTTTGAAACGCCGAATCCCTCTGCCAGTTGTACCGATGTCATATGGGGGCTTTGTTTGGGATCATGCAAAAAATTGACCCAGCCGATGGCGTGAACTATTCCGCCTGCCCAGGCGGCCGGACTACTGCTGCTCAGTGGTAAATGTGTTCGGCAAATTTCACCTGCCATGTGCTCACAAAGCTCCCTATAGTTCTCATTGAGGTGAGCATCGCATAAGGCATCTATCAACTCCACAATTTGCTCAAAGAGCTGCCGATTTTTTTTTGGGACATGCATCTGTTCGGCTTTGCTTTTACTCTTTCTCATGTCAATCTCCTTTCTCTCCATAGCTCAACATAAGTCATCCTTATCACAAGGCCTGCTTTGCACATTGTTTAATCTCAGCTTTTTTTCCTGTCCTTACTATCCGATCCCAATACTCAGCCTAAAAAAATCAAGTCATACCGTGCAGTACGAGGTATAGCTTGTGATTCTGTTTTCCAGCTTGTATCCTGAGTTTGTAGTCTCTATTCTCCGTTTCATTTTGCTTGTAAATTTTGCGTAACGCAAGTTACATATCATATACGATATACGAGATATTCCTGCTGCTTGTCGAGATACGTTTTCCTTTCAGACAATTTTCGTGTTCAGAATAAATCCAACCTGCTATAATGTCAACGAGCAACTATGAATGACAAAGAACAATTTGAAAGCGTTGGCGAGGGATTATTGATAAGAGCGCCTGCCAAAATCAACTTAAGTCTGCTTGTAGTGAGGCAGCGCTGCGATGGTTTTCACGAATTAGAAACGATAATGGCCAAGGTCAACTGGTACGACGAAGTCCTCATCGAGCCGGGACAAAAAGCCGGTATCGAACTTGTCTGCCAAGGGCCGCACTGGGCGCCGACGGGAAAAGAAAATCTTGTCTATCGGGCGGCTGAATTATTGCTTAACAATTGCGGTCTGAAAACGGATGTCAAAATCACTCTAACAAAAAATATTCCCGCCGGCTCAGGGCTCGGCTCGGCTAGCAGCGACGCGGCGGCGACCCTTATGGGGCTGAATAAATACCTTGATATACAACTTCCAAACAAACAGCTTGCCAAACCGGCATCACAGCTTGGCAGTGACGTAGTCTTCTTTTTGAATGGACCGCTGGCATTTTGTACAGGAAAAGGCGAAAAAATTAAAAAATTAGAAGAAAATTTCAACTTCCTGGTTCTTCTGGTGCTTCCAGGCATAAGTGTTTCTACTAAAAAGGTTTACGTTAATTATGAGCACAGCCGCCCCCTTTATGAAAAGCTGAGTACCCAAATAAACGGCTATATGAAGAAAAACAGGATTGATTTAGTTGCGAAGATGTGCGCAAATATGCTTGAGAAAAGCTGTTTTAGTTTGGTGAAAAGCCTTGCCGAACTGAAGTCGAAAGTTGAATTGTTAGGTATTGGGCCATGCTGTCTAAGCGGTAGTGGTTCAACAATGTTTTGTCTCATTGAGAGCGGGGATGAAGAGATAGCCAGGCAATATAAACACAAACTTGAAGAAAAGATTGGCTGCAAAAGCATTATCGCCAGTAACAATAGATGGTAAACTTTTTAGTGAGGCACAGAAAATGAAAATCACTGAGGTCAGAGTCAAGTTGGTGAACAACAAAGATGACAGGCTGAAAGCTTTTTGCTCAATAACGATGGACAATGAGTTTGTGGTTCGCGACATCAAGATCATCGAAGGTACGAATGGCTACTTTGTTGCTATGCCATCCAGGAAAATGAGCGACCATTGTGAAAAGTGCGGAGGCAAAAACCATCTCAGGGCCAGGTACTGTAATAACTGCGGAGGTGCACTCCAGGATAACAGGGCCAAAAAGGATTTCAAAGGCAGAATGAAGCTGCACGCCGATATCGCCCATCCGATAAACGCCGAATGCAGAAAAAGAATTCAGGAAAGAGTTTCTTCCGCTTTCAAAGAAGAGATGGAGAGATCAAAGCAGCCCGGCTACAAGCCTGTCGAACTGGATGAGCCGGACGATGATGTTCCTGAAATAGTCTCGTAGTAAAAGGGAAAACCATTTTGCAGTAAATCGCGAAATCGGCCACTCATAAGACAGTAACACCAAATACAGACACACTGTCAAGAAGTCACCTCTTGAGATTCAATTACTCTCCGATTGCCTTATCAGGCCTCGTGCAAAGCACCCCCTCTTTAGGCGGTAAGGTCTTCGAGAACCTTATCGAGAGCGACATCCAGATATTCATTGAGTTCGTATTTGCCTTCTGTAAGCTGCTGTCGGACATTAAGAACTTTCTCTTTTCTTCCATCCGGCAGCGAAGCTATCTTTTTCAACACTTTGCCAATGGGAGTAGTGTTTAGGTTTTCAAGAATCTGCTCCATAATATAATCCTTATCCGGAGCAAGGCTTTCGTCGACAGTATCCACTTGGCGATTTTGGCCCTTAAAACGGCTGTTAGAATCGAAATCGGACATTCAGACTACCTTGCATGATAAGCTTCGAGGAAAAAAAATCCTTTTCCCCCCTCAAAGCTAATAACCACTATATATTGTGTATCCCCTTAATCCCTTAGGAGGCCCAAATAACCTACTAATACTGGTATCGACAACAACGGCCTGAAAACTTTAGAAAAGTTTGGCGTCCGGCTAACTTTTGCGAAGGGCAAAATTTGCATTAATACAAAGCAAAGTAAACTGTAACAGTGTTAAAAACGGACTTTTTTAGAAGGCCCATTTTAACGGCGTGGTCGTGAATATGGGACCATGCAGAGAAATTAGGCAATATACCATATATAGTGATAGTCAAACAATCACTGAGCATAAGAAAGCGGATGTGATTAGGGCGAATTTGAGAAGCCGGGGGACTAAGGTTTTCGCTTGTGATTGGAGAATTTTTTTTAATTATTTTTGGCTCAAAATAAAAAGAAGTGTTTACTCTGACTGAGTGTAACTGTCAAAAGTGGCGGTTTTGAATATACGTACCTTCGGAGATAATGGGCGGGAATATCGAATTGGACGTGAGCGAATTGATGGAAAAGGTGTGTTTTGATGCATAATCGCAGAGATTATTCTTGACGAGACGGTGGCTAATTTGGTAGAAATATAGATGGTGAAGGGTTCCTGCGGGGCCGCTCATCTGTGGATTTTGGTCATCCTGCGGGTTCAATTCCTGTTGATTATCGAATAGAGGAGGAATTATTGTGCATTACGTTACGTGAAGCGCAGAGTTGGAAGGGGGACTCAGTTCTTTGCAGTGAAGAGATTCCTACATTTCAATTGACAACCAGTATTTTTTTTAAGGAGGATTATTATGTGTAGAAAATTGAGTTATTTGGTTCTTTATGTTTTGGCGCTGAGTGTGACTTTTACGGGTACAACTAAGGCAGAGCTTGTCGGTTGGTGGAGGTTTGATGAAAGTTCCGGCACTACCGCTTATGATACGAGCGGCAACGGCAACGACGGCACCTTCAACGGCGAGCCGCAGTGGGTATCCGGGTTTACAGGCGGTGCGCTGGAATTTGATGGGGTAGATGATTATGTTGCAATAGGAGATTTGGACCTGACAGGATCCTTCACCCTCACATTTTGGATGCAACCTTCCTCGATCCCAGGCGATTGGCATTCGGTGGTTATGAAAGAATATGACTATGGCTTCGAATTTGATGGAAACAGTCTTCTTGGGAGAGTCGGCGACGGCGCGGGGGGATGGGGTGCTACTGTTTCCACAACCATTTCTACACCTGCCGTATGGTATCATACTGCGATAACGTGGAATGGATCAGACCTCGAAATGTTCATTGACGCGTCCAGCGTCGGCCAAAATACGGGAACACATGTTTCAAATGACAATTCGCTACTCTTTGGCAGTTGGAACACGTCCGGCGAATTTTTCAATGGCATCATCGACGACGTCCGCATCTACGACCACGTTTTGTCGGAAGTCGAAATTCTGAGCGCTATGGAAGGTCAGATATGGCCTTACGCCTTTGGCCCTGACCCGGCTGATGGTACCCTATATCCGGATACATGGGTGAACCTTAGCTGGTCTCCGGGAGGTCTTGCGGTCTCACACGATGTGTATTTCGGCGATAATTTTGACGATGTGAACGCCGGCGCAGAAAGTACATTCGTGGGCAACCAGACAGCAACATTTCTTGTTGTAGGATTTCCCGGATTTCCTTATCCGGATGGCTTAGTTCCCGGTACGACATATTACTGGCGGATTGATGAGGTCAATGACACCGAGCCGAACAGTCCGTGGAAGGGTGACCTCTGGAGCTTCGGTATTCCTCCCAAGACAGCATACTCTCCCGAGCCTGCCGATGGCGCCGCTTCTGTAGTTCTGGATGTGGAGCTTAGCTGGACTGTAGGTTTTGGAGCGAAACTACATTACGTGTACTTCGGTGACAATTTTGACGATGTCAACAATGCCGCCGGAGGACTCCCTCATGGATCTACAACCTTTGATCCCGGCCCGCTTAAATTGGCTAAGACTTACTACTGGCGTGTCGATGAGTTCGATGTCGTTGAAACACATAAAGGCGAAGTCTGGTCCTTTACAACTGAGGGCGGGGTTGCAAATTCTGACCCTGCCAAAGGCGCCGTGGATATAACACAAACACCAATTCTCACCTGGTCACCGGGTGTCTTTGCCGATACACATGAGGTCTATTTCGGAGCCGATGCAGCCTCTCTGGAGTTAAAAGGCAGTGGAAACCTTGGCTCCGAGAGCTATGAGCCCGGGCAGCTCGAATGGAATACCACTTACTACTGGCGTATCGATGAAGCCAACAACGCCAACACCGACAGCCCGTGGACAGGTCCACTCTGGAGCTTTACTACTGCAAACTTCCTTACCGTGGACGATTTTGAAAGCTACAATGACCTTGACCCGGCTGACCCGGCAAGCAACAGGATATTCTTTGCATGGGTAGATGGATTCGACAATCCCGCTGTTAACGGTTCTGTTGTTGGTTATGCCAATCCTCCCTTTGCCGAGCAGTCTATCGTTCACGGCGGCAATCAGTCGATGCCTTTTGCCTACGACAACGCAGTCGGCAAATCCGAGGCTACTTTAACATCGACTTCCTCTCGTGACTGGACAGTCAAAGGCGTCAACACATTGACGATTTGGTTCAGAGGTGAAGCAGCTAATGCCGCTGAGACTTTGTATGTGGCTCTCAACGATAGCGCTGTTGTCGCTAATGATAAACCTGATGCAGCGCAGGCAGGTTCCTGGACCCAATGGAATATCGACCTTCAGGCATTTGCCGACCAGGGTGTAAACCTTGCAAATGTCAATACGATTACTCTTGGCCTTGGTAACAGGAGCAACCCGGTTGCCGGCGGTGCGGGCATAATGTACTTCGATGACATTCGTTTGTATGCTCCATAGCCGCAAGTGTTAATAAAGTGTGTTTGATATAGCAGTTTTAAAGCAATTCAGGGCTTATACCGATTGTGTATAAGCCCTTTTTTTCGTTTGCTTTTGAAAGATTCTCAATTGTATAGGAGTTAAGTCAGAAGAAATAAAAACGCTTGCATTTATCGCGGTTTTCGGTCAGACTTTCGTTTGGAATTTTGCAAGGAGGCTCGAATTATGGACGATAAATATTTTTTCTTTGCCGGCGGCGGGACAGGGGGGCATATATATCCAGCCGTCGCTGTGGCAGAGCAAATAGCAAAGATTCGGCCGGGGGCGAAAATACATTTTTTCTGCAGCAGCCGCAGTATCGATGAGAAAATCCTTGCACAAACCGATTTCGAATTTACCAGGCTTACAGCTACAGGTTTTTCCGCTCGGCCCGGTAAACTAATCAGCTTTTGCAGTTCCTTTTTTGCCAGCTACAAGAAAGCAAAAGAAGCAATTGCGAAAAATAAGGAGGCGGTGGTAATAGGGGCCGGGGGTTTTGTGTCGGCGCCGGTCTGTCTGGCGGCACATAAGTGTAAGGTTCCTGTCGGGCTTTTGAATGTCGATATTGTGCCGGGCCGTGCAAATAAGATAATAAGCCGCTGGGCGGATGAGATATTTGTGCAGTTTGAAGAAAACGCGCAATACTTCGCGCGAAAGGGTGGAAATGTCAATATTGTCGGCTGTCCGCTGCGAAGCGGCTTTGACAATCCGGAACCGAACAAGGCGATTGAACAATTGGGGCTTGAGAAAGATAAGAAAACTTTGCTCATAACCGGAGCGTCGAGCGGTTCGGAGAATATTAACAGAGCTGTATGTTCGCTTTTGAAAAAGCTGGATGCTTTTGCGGATGGTTGGCAGATAGTTCATCTGGCGGGAGTCGGTAATTACGAGAAAGTTAAGAGCCAATACGACAAAGCCAAAATCAACCATAAGGTTTTGGGATATTTCGATGATATGGCGAACCTGTTGGCTGCCGCGGATTTGGTCATTGGCAGAAGTGGTGCGGTCAGTGTCGCTGAATTCGCAGCGTCGGAGACACCGAGCATCTGTATGCCCTATCCGTACCACAAGGACAGACATCAGTATCTGAATGCGGGTAAGCTGGTTGAGGTCGGTGCTGCGGTTATCGTGGATGATTTGCAGGATGAAAAAGGCAGGGCCGAATGGCTGGCCGAAGAGCTTGAAGAGTTGATGAAAGACGACGAGAAAAGACAGGAAATGAAAAAGAGTTGCCGGGCAATTGCAAAGAAGGAGGCCGGCTTGAAAATAGCAGAAAAGCTAATTGAAATCAGCGGATAGAAAATAACGAGCTGCGTATCACATCTCGGAAATCTGGGAAGGATGAAGAGGAGGGCCGTTTTTTTGCAGAAATCGCTTGACAGAAGCGTCCTTGCCGGTGATAATAGCGGTTCTTGGTCGTCAGCGAGGACGGGCTAAGAATTTAGGGTGAAAGCTCTTGAGAAAGTGACCGAGAGCAAATTTGCTACATAGCACAGTAAACAGAAATGAGGAGAACATGAGCACATTCAATAACGCACGTCGCGATTTTCTTAAACAATCAATGTATTTTGGCGCCACTGCGGTTGCGGCAGGACCATTGGGTAAGGTGCTGGCGATGAGTTCAGCCCGAAGAGGGGCCAAAATGAAACTCGGATTGGTTACCTATCTCTGGGGCCAGGACTGGGACCTGCCGGCGCTCATAGCCAATTGCGAAAAGGCTGGAATCTCCGGCGTTGAGCTGCGAACACAGCACGCTCACGGAGTTGAATCGACTCTTAACCCCCGACAACGCCGGGACGTGAAGAGGCGGTTTGAGAATAGTCCCGTTACGCTCGTCGGCCTTGGGACTAACTTTGCCTTCCACCATACCGACCCGGCGAAACTTCGCAGTGACATTGATGGAGCGAAGAAGTATATCAAGCTATCCCACGATGTAGGCGGCTCGGGTGTGAAGGTAAAACCGAATGACCTGCCGAAAAGTGTCTCGCAGCAACAAACAATAGAGCAGATAGGCAAATCACTGAATGAGTTAGGTCAATATGGCGCCCGCTACGGGCAGACAATCCGGCTGGAAGTGCATGGTGGATGCTCACAGTTGCCGGTGATCAAGGCAATTATGGACGTTGCCGACAATCCCAACGTTGGTGTCTGCTGGAACAGCAATTCTCAGGACCTCCAGGGTCAGGGGCTGGAGTACAACTTCAATCTGGTCAAAGACAGGTTTAGCGATATTGTCCACGTGCGCGAGCTGAACATTGGCGACTATCCTTACCAGGAGCTGATGAACCTGTTTGTGGCGGCGGACTACGACGGTTGGATTCTTCTCGAAGCCCGCACAAAACCTGCTGACCGCGTCAAGGCATTAGCAGAGCAGCGACAGGTCTTCAAGGAAATGGTTGCAAAGGCGCAGAGCGCCGGAACAAGGCAAAGAAGTGCTTCGGGCGTTAAGATTACCGAAGGGGAAAAGACATTGCGGATTGATATAAACGGTAAACTTTTTACAGAGTACTGTTTTAATGATGTGCCCCGTCCTTATTTCTATCCGGTGATTGGTCCTACTGGTGAGCCGGTTAATCGCCATTGGCCGATGAAGGAAGGTAAAGACGAGGCCCAGGACCATGTCCACCACAAGAGCCTGTGGTACACACACGGCGAGATAAACGGGCAGGATTTTTGGGGCGAGGGCTCCAACAGCGGCAAGGTTGTTCACGAAAAATTTCTCAAGGTCGCTTCCGGTCGGAAAAGGGGTGTTATTCAATCGCAAAATAAGTACGTAGCGCGCGACGGAAAGGTTATCTGCACCGATACACGGACACATAGATTCTACAGCTCAAAAGACGGCCAAATAATGGACTTCGAGATAAAGTTCCACGCATCCGAAGGTAAAGTGGTCCTTGGCGATACGAAGGAAGGCTCGATGGCGATTCGATTAGCGCCGACTATGCGGCTCAAAGGGAAAGTTGGAAAAGGACATATTCTCAATAGTGAAGGTCAAAAAGACGGGCAGACCTGGGGCAAGCGGGCGGCGTGGTGCGATTATTACGGACCGGTAAAAGATAAAATCGTAGGTGTTGCCATTTTCGACCATCCGAAGAATCCGAAACATCCTACCTGGTGGCATGTCCGTGATTACGGACTGTTCACCGCCAATCCGTTCGGACAGCATAACTTCGAGAGGAAGGAGAAAGGCGTAGGTGATATTACGATACCGGCAGGTAAAAGCCTGACCTTCAGGTACCGCTTCTATTTCCATAAAGGTGATACGAATCAGGCAGATGTGGCTAAGCATTACCGACAATACGCGGCGGGTAAATAAACAACAAAATATACCGGACAACAACCTTTGTAAGAAATATAGGAGAAACATTATGAGTGAGTTAAATCGTAGAGATTTTATGAAAGGTACGATTGCCGCCGGAGCGATGATGGCGTTAATAGGCCCTAATTCCCGTGTCCGCGGAGCGAATGACGCGATTCGGCTCGCCACCGTTGGCGTTGGCTCACAGGGAAGCGGCCATACAAAAATCTTCAGCGCGATTCCCGGCGTGCGTTATGCGGCAGTTTGTGACGCCGACCAAAACCATGTTGACCGGCGAGTCAAGTACTTTGCCGACAAGGGCGTTAAGGTGAACGGCTACACCGATGTGCGTGAGCTGCTCGAACGCAAGGACATCGACGCAATCACCTCAGCTACACCGAACCACTGGCATGCGCTGGTGACGGTGTGGGCCTGCCAGGCGGGCAAAGACGTCTATATCGAAAAACCCGCCTCGCATGAAATCTGGGAGGGCCGTAAAATGGTCGAGGCCGCCCGCAAGTACAATCGTATCGTGCAGATCGGCACGCAGAAGCGCTCTTCCGAGGCCCATCCTGAGGCGTTTGAGTGGATACGTCAGGGGCATATCGGCAAGATGAAGTGGGTTCGCGGGTTCTGCTATAAGCGCCGTGGTCCCGGCAGCAATGGCATTGTCCACGGAACGAACGGCCCGAATCCGGTCCCGGAGAGTGTAGATTATAATAAGTGGTGCGGTCCGGCCGATATGGTGCCGTTGAATCGAAGGGACCTGCATTATGTATGGCACTGGGTCTGGAACACCGGTTGCGGCGACATAGGCAACCAGGGTCCCCACGAGATGGACATTGCCCGCTGGGCGCTGGGCGACCCGGGGCTGCCGAGACGCGCCTTCAGCATTGGCGGCCGGTTCGGCGTCGGTGAGACGGACGATGTCGGTGAAACAGCCAATACTCAGATCGCCTTCTACGATTACAAGCCGGTGCCGCTGATCTTCGAAGTTCGCGGCCTGCCTCGTAAAAAGGACGACAGGGCAATGGATCATTACCGTGGCACACGCGTCGGCAACTGCGTGCAGTGTGAGGGCGGCTACTTCCCGTGCGATGACGGCGGCGGTTGGGTGTACGACAATGACGGCAAGAAGATCAAACAGTTCTCCGGTCGTGGCGGCCAGGGACACCATGAGAACTTTATCAAGGCCGTACGCAGCCACAAGCGCAGTGATTTGAACGCCGACATTGAAGTCGGGCACCTCTCGGCCTCCTTATGTCACATGGCCAATATCTCCCACCGGATCGGCAAGAAAGCGACACCCGACGAGATCAAGGCCGCCATAGGCGACAACGCCAATATGATGGACTCATTTGACAGGATGCTCGAGCACCTGGCCGCCAACGAGGTGGACCTTGGGAAAGAGCCCATCACGATGGGCCCGATGCTGACGATGAATCCGAGGACGGAGAGATTCGTCGGCGAATACAGCGATATGGCGAATATGTACGTCAAGCGCAATTACCGTGAACCATTTGTTGTACCGGATAAAGTCTGATGAAGTTTGCACTTTGTAATGAGATGTTCGAAGACCGGCCGATGGCCGAGGTCTGTTCAACCGCAAAGCGGTTAGGATATGATGGTATTGAGATAGCGCCTTTTACCTTAGCGGCTTCGGCAGAGGATATCGGCCCTGAGCAGCGGAAGGAAGTTCGACAGATTATCGCTGATAACGGTCTTGAGACTGTGGGGCTGCACTGGCTTTTTGCCGGGCCTTCCGGTCTGCATATGACCACTACTGATAATAAAACATGGGGCAGGACAAGAGATTACTTGTCCTGCCTTCTTGATTTGTGCAGCGATCTTGGCGGCAAGGTGTTGGTGCTCGGCTCACCGAAGCAGCGAAGCCTTGAGGCCGGACAAACCAACGAAGGTGCGTGGAAAAAGGCTGTGGAATTGCTCAGCAGCGTTCTGGATAAAGCCGGTGAGCTGGGTCTTAACATTTGTCTTGAACCGCTCTCGACTAATGAGACCGATTTTATCAATACAGTCGCCGAAGGGATGCAAATGGTTCGCGAAATAAATCATCCGAACATGAAGATTCATCTCGACGTCAAGGCGATGTGCTCGGAAGAAACACCTGTTCATGATGTTATCCGTTCAGTCCAGGCCGGCGATATTGGCCACTTTCATGTCAATGATGCCAACCTTTATGGACCCGGTATGGGGGATGTGGACTACGGTCCCATCGCAGAGGCGATAAAAGATGTTGGGTGGGACAAGTGGCTCAGCGTTGAGGTATTTAAATACGACCCGGATCCGGAAACGATTGCCCGCAAGAGCATCGAGTACCTTCGGTCTTATTTTTAGACTGCGAAGAATACCGGAATAAGAATGAGGGAAAAAAGCCGGGTTGCTTTTTATTTTTTCTTCTTTGGGGCGTTCAACCAATCCTGGAGGTTTTTGGCTAAAATTTCCACATCTTCCTTTTGCATAATATGATTGATGATTGCCGGCGAGACTTTCAGCTTTACCATTGCTTTGTGGGCCCTTTGCCATAGCCGGTCTTTCTTGGCTTTGGTATCAGCTAAGTACAGTTCGGTTACAAGCTCGCCGAGTTTGCCGAGCATTATTGTATCAAGGTTGTTGTAATAACCTGATATCACGCCTTGTTGATATTGTGAGTAGTCATTTTTGGCCATATTAGCTTTCTGAAAGGTTTTTCGTTATTTTTGGATGCTTTTTTACAGGAAAGTTTCAGATAAATCAAGTTATGGGTATTATTAAGAACGATTTTTGCTGGCTTTGTCAAAATAACCGGCTATAATCTGCGGAAACGTTTTGGCGGTGAGCTATGTTCTAAGGCGGCTTTGGTACGCCTTTAGGTAAGCTGTCGCGTAAATTCTCAAAAGGGATATGAGAGTTGGTATGCTAAATAAAACGCTGTTTATTTTATTTTTTTTAATTTTGCTGTCGGGCCCGGCCTTCCCGGCCATGGATAGTGGTGCCGAACAGGTACCAAATGTAACCGCCTTTGTCGGTCAGGATTTGCACATGGAGGGGCGGGCGGTTGTAAGCCATCAGTTGAGCACGGGCGAGCATATTCTGATTTTCCGTGAAGGATTTTCGATGTCGATTGGGGCCAATCAGTTGTCCAGTGAGAATGCCGTAGTGTGGCTGATTCCACGAGCTGCAGTGCCTGTTGAAAGCACAGTCCCGGAAAAACTCAGAGTCGGCGACAGGTCTCGAATCGGTTATAAGGCGATGGTTTATCTCCTGGGCGGTGTATCGGTGGAAAAAGCCAAAGGCGCCAGGATGACCAGTCTGACTGGGACGGTAATTGAGCCGGGCCGGATTATGGCGGTTCAAGCTGGTGTAAGCGGGGAGGTCTTTGTAACGGCGGACAAAAGAAGGACTACCGACCCTCGCGGATTAACACTCTACTCAGATGCCTTTTCGGGGTTGCGGAAAGTCGGGTTTTGGCCGACGAGTGCTGAGGCCCAGCCGCAGGAGATTGAGTTTACTGAAGAAAGTGAAGAGCCGGTGGCCGCTGACATCAAGCCGGAAGACAATGAGCCAAAATTCAGATATCCGCTTCACTATTCGGGCGTCGGTGGGGTTGTTCCGAAGATAGAATGGGACGGAGCTGCAAGGACTGGGACGATAATAGGCAGGATATATCTGTGGCAAAAGAAGGATGAAAAAGGCGGCCTGTTGGAGTTTATGGCTGACAATGCAGTTCTTTTCCGTTCACCTCTGGCCCCTGAAGGCAAAGAGAAACGAACAGGCGATGAAGGTGTTTTGGGCGGCGGGGGTGTAAAAGCGATTTATTTGTCCGGCGATATTTTGATGACCGAAGGGCCGCGGACGATTCGGGCCGAAGAAATATACTACGACTTCGAGGAAAAAAAAGCTCTTGCCGTAAAAGCGGTCATGAGGAATTTCGATGAGACTCGCGGGATTCCAATTTATATCAGGGCGGCGAAGTTAAGACAGTTGGCGGAGAATAAATTTGGGGCCGAAAATATAACTTTGACAACGAGTGAATTTTATGTACCTCAGCTTTCGTTTAACGCTTCGAAAGTGATTATAACCGATACAACGAGTCTTGAGGCACAGCAGGGTGAAATCCCCAAGAGCAGTTTCGATGCCCAGATGCGTGATGTGCGTTTGAAGTTATATGATAAAACAATTTTCTATTGGCCTTTGATGCGCAGTAATCTCCAAAGACCTGATACCCCGCTTAAAACTGCGCGCATTGGCAGGGACAACACGTGGGGGACACAGGTTGAGACGCAGTGGTACCTGGCCCGGCTTTTAGGGCTGGAAGAGCCGGAGGGTACGGAAAGCACTCTTTCGCTGGATTATTACAGCAAGCGCGGCTTCGGCAGCGGAATCAACATCGATTATGCGAGAGAGGACTATTTCGGAAGGATTATAGGCTATATAATCAACGACAGAGGCCAGGACCGGCTTGGCAGAAATGCCAGCCGAAAACATCTTGAGCCGGAAAGAGATCTGCGCGGACGGTTCAGATGGCAGCACAGGCAGTTTCTCCCCTTTGACTGGCAGCTTACCACCGAGATTAGTTATATATCTGATGAGCATTTTCTGGAGGGTTTTCATCGCGGCGAGTTTAATGTAGGTAAGGATCAGGAAACGCTCATTCACATGAAGCGTATCGAGGACAACTGGGGTCTTTCCCTTTTGAGCAAGGTGCGAATCAACGATTTTGTCGATGAGCTTGAAGAATTGCCCAGTGGCGAGTTTCACTGGACGGGTCAGTCATTTCTCGACGATAGTCTGACATTCTACAGCGACACTCAGGTAGGCCGATTTCGTGAGCGTTACTCAGAGAGCGCACCGGCCGGTCCACAGCAGTTTTTTTCCTTCATGACAACGAGAAACGAGCTTGACATGCCTTTGATGTTTGGCACGTCGAAAGTTGTACCTTTTGTGGCAGGGACGGCGGCGTATGAAGACGGGCTGGGTTTTTACAGTGAGCTTGACGGCGGCACTGGGGCAAGAGAAGATGAAGTTTGGTTTGGAGAAGCCGGTGTCCGTATGTCGTCGCAGCCATACTGGAAGGTTTTTCCCAGTGTCGAATCGAAAATATGGGACTTAAATCAGATAAGGCATATTATCAGGCCGTATTTGACGGCCGCGGCTTACACTGAAACCGACTCGGTTATCGAACAACGTGATACCTTGAGCGTAGGTATTTCACAGAGGCTGCAAACAAAAAGAGGCACCGGTGATAAGATGCGAACCGTTGACTGGATGTGGTTGGATATGAACGTTACATGGGTGAATGATTCTGATGACGTAGCATCAACAGCAGGAGCGGACAGGTTTATCTGGAACAAACCGTTTATTCCGCTGCTCAACAGATTCAACACAATATTGAACCCGCAAGACGGATACGACAGGCGAAGCGGTGATGTATTCGGACCGAGGCGCAATTATTTCGGCGCCGACTATTTATGGCGTCTGGGTGATACAACCGCGGTGCTCTCTGATATGAATTTTGATATACAAAGCGGCGTGGTGCAGCAATATAATGTTGGTTTTTCGCACATGCGCTGGCCTGATTTGAGTTATTATTTAGGCAGCAGATATTTAAGACGGCTTGATAACGGGTTTGGTGAACAGGGCTCTAATGCATTTACTTTTGCGGCTACGTACGTGCTCGACCCGCGATACACCCTTGTTTATTCGGGACAGCTTGATTTTGACTATGGCAAGACTGTACGGAGTGATTTATCGCTTATAAGGCAGTATCACAGGATATACTGTGGTATTACATATAGCGCCGATGCCTCTTTAGACAGGCAGGCGATAGTATTTAGTATCTGGCCTCAGGGAGTGCCGGGTTTAGGAATTGGCTCGGGAAGATATATGGGAACGAGCGGTTCGACTGAGTACTAATTATTATTGAATCGGTCCGTGTTAATGTCCGATATTTGATATTTATTAGTGTATAGAATGTGTGGTTAAATAATTTTTTAGCCTTAAGATAATTTTGAGGGATTTTAGGAGAATATAATGGCATTAGTTAATACCAAAAAAATGTTCGAGATGGCTTACAAGAACGGCTATGCAATTGGTGCGTTCAATGTGAATAATATGGAAATCACGCAGGGTATTATTGAAGCAGTGGCTGAAGAAAAGGCCCCGCTCATCCTGCAGGTTTCAAGAGGCGCACGCGAATACGCAAAGAATAGCTATCTCAAGGCGATTATTAATGTGGTGGTGGAGGAAAATCCGGATATTCCTATCGCGATTAATCTTGACCACGGTGATACATTTGAGACGTGCAAACAATTTGTCGATGATGGTTTTACGTCGGTGATGATAGATGCTTCACACAAGCCGTTTGAGGAAAATATCGCGGTTACGAAACAGGTGGTTGAGTACGCTCATGCCCGGGATGTTGTGGTCGAAGCCGAGTTAGGCCAGTTGGGTGGCATTGAGGAAGACGTCGTTGGTGTCTCTGAAGATGATATAAGCAAACACATGGCCGACCCGAATCAGGTTGAAGAATTTGTCGAAAAAACAGGGGTGGATTCCCTGGCGATAGCTATAGGTACCAGCCACGGCGCCTACAAGTTTAAGAAGGCACCGAAGCTGGCTTTTGATGTTTTACAGGAGATAGCAGAGAAGCTGCCCGGCTTTCCGCTGGTTATGCACGGCTCCAGCAGTGTGCTGAAGGAGTTCAAAGACCTTATCAATAAGTACGGCGGGGATATGCCGAATGCAATGGGTGTGCCCGAGGATGCCATCAGTAAGGCGGTAAAGATGGCAATCTGCAAGGTAAACATTGATACGGATCTGCGAATGGCGCTGACGGCGAAGATCAGGCAGGTCTTTGCCGAAAAGCCCGGCGAATTTGACCCGCGGAAGTATCTGGGACCGGGCAGAGCGGCTATTAAGGAAATGGTCAAGCATAAGCTGCACGTTTTGGGCTGCGCCGGGAAAGCGGCGGAATGCATATAGAGTCCCTGTGCTTCCTGTTGATTTGCTTTGTAGAAAGCAAAGCAGTGTCGGATGATTGATATTTTAAGAGTAAAAATCAGGAATTAGAAAAACGGAAATAGAAAATGGGCTACTTATTTTCACGAAATTCAAGAAACGGGGTTTTTGGGATGAAAAGGACATACTTAATTAGTCTAAGCTGCTTTGCGACGTTTTTGTTGTTTGCTTGTTACGGTTTTAGGGCTCACACGAACAATGCGGTAGCGTTGCAGGCCGCGTCGGTAACGGTTGGGGGTGAGTCTTCTGTACTGATAGGACAGATTTGTTCAGAGATTTATGAAGGTGATTTTGCCGGCGCACGAGGGCTTGTCAAGAGAAGCAATAAATCTAATAGTGCAGCAATCAGCCAACTGGCGAATGTTATTTCCGAGTATGAAGTGACAGAAGAGAAGCGCGTTATAGCACTCAAGGCCGCTTATGAAGAGCAGTTGGCTGAGTTTGAGAAGCTTAAGGCTGAGAAGGATATTGATGACATAAACGATGTCAATGATATTGTTGATGCGCTTTCGGTTATCAACCAGGCGTGTGAGTTTGCAGGCGAGTCACAGAAGGAGCAGCTTCTGTCTGATTCATCTGTCAAAGAGATTTTGCAAAAAGCGATAGATAGGGCCGCCAAATTAGAGGTAGAGGGCAAATGGCTTGAGGCATACACAAATTGCTACGTTTGGCTGATGGCGATAGACTCAGACAACCAAGGGTATTCGGATTATGCCGACCAGCTTCTGGATAAGGCCGCTATTGCAATATCTTTTGAGGATAGTCCCTGTGAGACCCGCGACGAGCGTTTCTCGGGCATTGAGAAAGAGATGCTTATTCGGACGATTATTTTCTTAGACCTGTATTACGTCAATGCTATTGATTACAAACAAATGGCGACCAAAGCAATTGAGCGGTGCGAATTATTAGGAGAGGTAATCGGAGCATCGTCCCGATTTAGTCTGGATTCACAAAAGACCAAAGCGAACAGCTCTGATGCAGAGCCGTTTTTGCCGCCTGATCGTAAGAAGCTTGCAGACTGGTTGGAGTATTTAGATGCGCTGTCGGATGAAGTCAAGTCAGCTTCTGAGGGTCCGAGGGGTTTTGACAAGCGAAAGTTTATAGGGATTTTTGAAAAGGTTCTACAGTTGAACGGAATGACTGTGGATTTGCCGCAATCAATATTGATTGCGCAGTTTTCAGAAGCGTCGCTTGCTTCACTTGACCCTTATACGGTGATAATCTGGCCCAAGCAGGTGCAGGATTTTGAAAAGATGATGACCAGTGAGTTTACAGGTATCGGGATAGAGATTTCGAAGCCCAAAGGATTATTGACGGTGGCGAGCCTGCTGCCTGATACGCCGGCATACAAATCCGGGCTTGATGCCGGAGACGTAATACAAGCGGTGGACGGGCTGAAAACCAAAGATATGACTCTTAGCTGTGCGGTTCATAAGATAACAGGCCCGAAAGGGACGAAAGTTGTGTTGACTATAGAACGGCCCGGCGAAGAAAAGACCAAGGATATCACGATAACAAGGGACAGGATAATTGTTCCGACAATTCGTGGCTGGCAAAGGACCGATTCGGGGCAATGGCGATATATGATTGACCAGAAGAACAAGATCGGTTATGTCCGACTCACGAGTTTTGCCTCTGAAAGCGCTGCGAGATTAGAGAGGGTATTGCTTCAGCTTGAATCACAGGGTTTGAGGGGATTGGTTCTGGATTTGCGATCCAACAGTGGCGGTCTTTTAGACAGCGCAGTTGCGGTAGTTGATAAATTTATCGAAAAAGGATTGATAGTCAAGCGACAAGGGGGATTTGGCAAGATGCCGAAGTATGAGAATGCACACTGGAGAAACACACATCCGAATTATCCGTTTGTTATACTGGTAAATTCCGGCTCGGCCAGTGCTTCGGAGATTGTGGCCGGCGCGTTGGCGGATGAAAAATATAAGCGTGCAACTCTGGTAGGGACCAGGACCCACGGCAAAGGCAGCGTGCAGGGGATAACGGGCTATCCCGGCGAAGGAGCACAGTTGAAATATACGATGGCGCATTACCATTTGCCTTCCGACCAGCGGGTCTTAAGCCGGGATGCAGTGAAAAAACTTGGCAGAAAAGATTGGGGTGTCGGGCCGAATGTCGAAGTTGAGCTGAAAAGCAATGAAATTAAAAAAATGATTGAGATGCAGAGAGATAATGACGTGCTGGTTCAGGCCAACCACAATAACGCCAACCATAAGCAGAACAAACATACTGCCGAGGAAACACTCGAAGCTGACCCGCAATTGGCGGTTGGCCTTTTGGTTGTCAGGAGTAAATTGATTCAGGCTGAGGCTCCGGCGCTGGCTAAGCGCAATTGACTCGCGGTTATGAATATGTGTGAATTTTACGAGAGCAGAGGATATGCCCCGTTAGAAATTCTACAAAAGGGCGTGTAAAAGGAATTATGAAAATATGAAGCAAGAAGAGGTTTCTAACGAGGCAAACAAGTTCGAGAAGCAAAGGCAGGAGAAACTGTCACGTATTAAAGAATCTGGAATTGATCCTTACGGGGGCAGATATGAGGGAGCCGAGCCGGCCGAAGATGTCAAGCTGAGATTTAAGGACGGAGACGAGAGCCAGCAGGCCAAATGTGCCGGCAGGATTGTGCTGTTAAGGGACATTGGGAAGCTGATTTTTATAACTTTGCGCGACCGCAGCGGTACTATCCAGGTCGGATTGAGCAAAAAGCTTCTTAGTGAGCAGTGGTCGCTTGCGAAATTGCTGGATCTTGGTGACATAATCGGTGCGTCCGGCCAGTTGGGAAGGACCAGAACCGGTGAAATTACGATATGGGTTGACGATGTTGTTTTTCTAAGCAAGTGCCTGCTGCAGCCGCCAGAGAAATTTCACGGTCTGTCGGATATTGACCAGCGTTACAGGCAGAGATATGTGGATTTGTGGGCTAATCCTGAAGTGATGGAGCGGTTCAAAAACCGCAGCGCAATCATCTATACAATTCGCGAGCTTCTCAAATCCAAAGGATTTTTGGAAGTCGAGACTCCGATGATGCAGGCGATAGCCGGAGGAGCCGCGGCAAAGCCTTTCGTAACGCATCATAATAGCCTGGATATGGATTTGTTTTTGCGGATTTCGCCTGAACTGTTTCTAAAGAGACTGCTCGTTGGAGGAATGGAGAAAGTTTTTGAGGTAAATCGAAATTTCCGCAACGAAGGATTGAGCCGGCAGCACAATCCGGAATTTACAATGCTTGAAGTGTATCAGGCCTACGGCGATTACAATGTAATGATGGGTTTGACCGAGGAGATTTTTGGGCTTTGTGTGGAGAAATACTGCCAGAGCGAACAGGTGCAGTTCGATGATATGACGATAGATTTTACCCGGCCGTGGCGTCGGGCCACATATTCGGAGCTGCTGAAAGAATACAGCGGCTGCGATATTGATGACATCGAGGCTGTTCGGGCAAAAGCAAAACAGCTCGGACTTCAAGCGGATGTGGATGATGCGGTGGTTGTCAATGAAGTATTTGAGACCACTGTCGAGCACAATTTGGTAGCCCCGACATTTGTGATAGATTATCCCGCGGTGCTGTGTCCTTTAGCCAAACGCAGAAAAGACAATCACAAATTTTCGGAGCGGTTTGAATTGTTTATCGCCCGGATGGAATTGGCGAATGCTTATACGGAGCTCAATGACCCTGCCGAGCAATATGAGAATTTCCGTACTCAGCTTCGCGGGCAGGAAGAATCACTGACGAAGATGGACATGGACTATATCACGGCGTTGAAATACGGCATGCCTCCCGCCGGGGGTTTGGGTATTGGGATTGATAGATTGGTTATGGTGCTGACCGGTGTTGCGAGCATTCGTGACGTGGTGCTGTTTCCTCTTCTAAGGCCTAAATCACCAGATAGTAATAGCGGATAGCGGATGGGTTATGGATTCCTGCTTGCGCAGGAATGACAATTGATCGGTAACTGGTAACTAAGTTGCGTGTGAAAAGAAATTTAGTTTTTAGAGCTAGTATAACTTGTATCTTTAATTTATTACGTTTCGATGGAATATTACACGCTTCAAAATATAGTATTTGGCTTACTCCTTACCTGGGTCGGGGGTCTGGCAGTACCAATTATCTTGCAAAGCATAATTTGTCATCCATTTAAGAGGTTTTGGGCAATTATTATAACTGCTTTCTTATGGTTCATCAATGTATTAGTTTTTACAGCCCTTGGAAGTCAAAGTAAAACCCATGCACCATTGTTTTTTGTTGCATTGGTAACTTACTACATTCTGCGCAAAGGAATTGGACTTAAGTTTCTAAGTTACTTTTTATGGCTGCGCTATCTGCACAAGAAAAAGATAGTATTTCTGAGCATCGCTGCAGTTGCGCTTTCTGTGTCGTTACTGATAATCGTTTCCAGTCTGTTCACCGGTTTTATCAATGTATTCGAGCAAGCGGCTGTTGAGGCAATAGGCGATGTGGTTCTTGATCCTTCGACGGTTCTTGATCCTTCGGCCAAGTTTGCAAAATACGGGCGGTTTATAGAGCGATTGGAGCAAACAGAGGCGGTGGAGGCGGCAACGGCGATACTGAAAGCCGAGGGCCTGTTACGGTTGGGTACGGGCAATGTTCGTGCCGTGTCAGTTTGGGGGATTGAGCCGGTTCGACGAGTAAAAGTGATGGGTTTTGACCGTTTTTTGCTCAGACAAAGAGGTTCCGGCGGTAAACCATCTTTCAATATAAAAGGCTCTGAAAACAATGTCGGAGGTTTTGTGGGAATAGGAGTTTTGGCGGAGCCCGACGAAAAGACGGATAAATATGATGTTGAAGCGGTTGAAAAGATGTTCGGTAAGGAAGTTGTTCTTACTACCGGAACCGTATCGCAGGCAGACCCGGACAGCGGAACAAGAGCTGAAATTAAAAGAAGAGTGATAAAATTTACAATTGCGGATGTCGTTGAAACCGGAGTCCATCAATTTGATAAAAGCTGCGTTTATCTTCCGATAGAAGAGCTGCGAAAATATTTATACCCTAAGGAGGAGTTACCGGTTGCCAGCCAGATTCAAATCAAACTGGCTAAAGATACCGATGCTGAAGGAGCTGTGGCTGTAATTCGCGGGGTATGGCGGAGTTTTGTTGAGGAAGAGCTGGGGGGCAACCTGTACCTTATCAATGCTGATATTATGACAGCCAAACAGATACAAAGACCGATGGTTCAGGCATATCGAAAGCAAATGGGGATTTTGTTGTTGATATTTGGTGTTGTGAGCCTTGGTGTTGTTATGCTGATATTCTGCATATTTTATATGATAGTCACGCTTAAGCAGAAGGATATTGCCATAATAAAAAGTTGTGGAGCGTCGGGAAGCTCTGTGGCCTGGATTTTTGTCGGATTTGGCGCTTGTGTTGGAATGATAGGCTCTGTGTTTGGGGTCTTGTTGGGATATTTTGTTACAAAGAACATAAATACGATTGAGGAGTGGATAAGCATAATCTTCGGGCTCAAGCTGTGGAAAAGTAGTGTATATCTGTTTAGCAAAATACCCGATGAGGTTAATTGGTTCTGGGCTTTGTGTTTCGTATTGTTGGCAATTGTAGCGGCGGTTATTGGGGCATTGATTCCGGCGATTGTCGCCGCCGCAACTAAGCCGGTTAAAATTCTAAGATATGAATAATGAATATCGTTAGTGATTGAGATATGCACAAAATTATTCTTGCATTCAGGTATTTTCTTAAAAGACGCATAACGCACTTTGCTGTGCTTGCAGTTGCACTTTGCGTTTTTATTGTTGTTGTAGTGATGACTGTAATGACGGGCCTGGTGGGTGATTTTAAGCAAAAGAACTACAATTTTGTGGGAGATTGTGTCGTTGGGACCGAATCATTAGTTGGCTTTGCGTATTATGAAGAATTTGTAAATATACTTCAGCAGCAGAATGATTTTGTTCAGGCTGTCTCGCCTGTTATTAAGAGCTATGCACTGTTAAGTCCAAAAGGTTCGGTACAAAACAGAGGTCTTGAAATTATGGGCATTGACCCGGTAAGGCATAGCTGGGTTACCGGTTTTGGTAAAACATTGAAGTACAGTACATCTGATGTATCCAGGGCTTTTGAACCATCCTATGACCCGAATCTTTTGGGGTGCGTTTTGGGGATTGATATCGCTCTGAGCCGTGATGCCAATAACCGGTATTTTTTTACTTCGAGCCCGGCACGGGCGGCTTTTTCTATAAGTTGTTTTCCTCTTACTTCAAGGGGCGCTTTATCAAAAGCCGGTACCGGTCTGGTTAATACAAAAACTTTTTACTACAGCGATGTTTCACAAAGCGGTTTGGCCCGTGTGGACATTTCGTTAGTCTATCTGCCTTTCGAACAGGCTCAGGAGCTTTGCGGTATGGACCGGTCGGTCAAGAGAGTCAGTGCTCTTCATATAAAGTTTAAGCCTGATGTCAGGTTGCAGGCCGGATGTGAAAAAGTCGATTTGCTGTGGCAAAAATTCAAACAGGAAAAGGCCAACGAAAGACAAGCGTACTTATTGGATACCGTTAACGTACAAAGCTGGAAGGATTACAGACGTTCGTCCATCGCGCCAATGGAGAATGAACATACCGAGTTGATTGTCATGTTTGCTTTTGTGGGGATTACAAATGTCTTTATTGTTTTAGTTGTATTTTATATGATTATCAGCCATAAGAGTAAAGACATTGGAATACTGAAGAGCATAGGCGTATCGAATACGGATATTTTGGAATTATTTTCCGGTTTTGCTTTTTTGGTTGGTTTTTTAGGTTCTTGTATAGGTCTGCTTGGCGGGTGGGTGTTTTTGTTGAAAATAAACCGAATAGAAGCTTGGCTTTTTGAACATTTCGGATTCCAATTGTGGGACAGGACAATGTATGCGATAGAAGATATTCCAAACCGGATGAATCCAAAAGTTCTGTCGATAATTGCCCTTTCAGCGATTGTTGCCTGTTTGGCCGGGGCGCTGATACCGAGCTGGCAGGCGGCCAGGCAAAAGCCAATAGAGATTTTGCAGGTAAACCAGTTTTATTGAATATTGTTGATTGCTTTGTTAGATGTGAACGGGCTTTGCGATAACGGCATAATTAATTGGTGATTAGATGAGTGATAACGATTTCATATTAAAGGCCGAGGGGATTCATAAATCTTATCGGATGGGTGCTACCAGGGTCACTGTGCTCAAAGGTGTCGATCTGGCTGTCAAGAAGGGTGAATTTGTGGCAATAATCGGTGCCTCTGGAAGCGGCAAAAGTACACTCCTGCATATATTGGGCGCATTGGATAAGCCGGACAAAGGGCTCGTCAAATTCGAGGGCCGGGATTTGAGCCGGCATAGCAGCGGCGAGCTGAACAGATTCCGAAACAAGATGGTGGGATTTGTATTTCAATTTTATCATTTATTAGACGAATTAAGTGTGTTGGAAAATGTTTTTCTGCCGGTGATGGCGGGTAAAAGTGTAGTCGGCTGGTTTGGGAGTCGCAGATGGGCTAAAAACCGAGCCAAAGAGCTGCTTGAGCAGTTTGGATTGTCGCAGCGGACTAAACATAAGCCGTATCAGTTGTCCGGTGGAGAAAGACAAAGAGTGGCTATCGGCAGGGCATTGATGAATGAACCGAGACTGCTTTTAGCGGATGAACCGACAGGAAATCTTGACTCTGCGACAGGAAATGGTATCTTAGAAGTTCTTGAAAAATTGAACGGCCTCGGCCAGACCATTGTGATGGTTACACATGATGAGAGGATTGCACGAAGGGCCGGGAGAATAGTAACATTGGTAGATGGAAAAATAGAAAACAAGAGTATAGAGGATTTGTAGTTTGTGTGCTTTTGTTGCTTTGGAGAGTGTTATGGCATTGAAAATTTGGATTGACGGTAAACTTGTTGACCAGGCGGATGCAAAAATATCCGTCTTTGACCATGGTCTGCTTTACGGTGACGGGGTCTTCGAGGGTATTCGTGTGTATAACAGCAGAATATTTGAATTAGAGGCACATATCAGGCGGCTTTATAGCTCGGCGAAGGCTATACGTCTTGATATCTCGATGAGCTCGGAAAAGCTTATCAGTGCGGTTGAAAAAACCGTTGAAGCCAATGGTGTTATTGACGGTTACATTCGGCTGCTTGTTACGCGAGGTGTTGGAACTTTGGGATTGAATCCCTTCGTCTGTGAGAACAGCAGTGTAATTATCATAGCTGATAACATTCAGCTTTATCCGGAAGAGCTTTATGAAACAGGGATGAAGGTAATCAGTGCGACTACGGTTCGTAATCATCCTTTGGCCATTCCGCCTCAGGTCAAGAGCCTGAATTATCTAAATAACATCCTGGCCAAGATTGAAGCGCTGGACTATGAGGTGCCGGAAGCGGTTATGTATAACCACGAAGGATATGTGGCCGAAGCGACCGGTGATAATGTTTTTATCGTCAGGGATGGTGTGATTCTCACCCCGCCGGCTGAAGCAGGTTCGCTGGAAGGAATAACGAGGAGTGTCATTATCAGGCTGGCCAAAGAAGACAATCTTGAGGTTGTTGAAAAGAATCTGACGAGATTTGATTTATACGTTTGCGATGAATTTTTCCTCACAGGCACGGCTGCCGAGGTCATTGGAATTGTTGAGATTGACCGCAGAATTATCGGTAAAGGCAAGCCGGGGCCTATCACAAAATTATTGAGAAAAAAATTCTTCAAATATGCCCACGGTAAGAAGTTGTGAGTTTTGGGGCTTTAGTTGTAACTCAGAATTCAAAACTTAAAACTATGAGTTCACCTACCAATATATCCGATGGTATTTCACAAAGCAGGGTACCTGCTTTTGCGCTTATCGAGAGCCATTTAAGACGGGCAAAAAAGCTGATAAATGAGCAGATGACCGGGCCTGCTGAAGCGGGAGATATGAACCAGTTGCTCGAACTTATGCACTCCCACAGCAGCGAAATGATTCGACCCGGTCTGGTTTTGCTTGCAGGTAAGTGTTGCGGCAAAATTACAGCCGAACATATCCGTGTTGCAGCGATTATTGAGATAATCCACAATGCTACACTGCTGCACGATGATGTTATCGACAAGGGGCAAAAACAGCATAACAGGCCCTCGGTAAATAATAGTTGTGGTAATGAAAATGCGGTGTTGTTGGGGGATTTTTTGTTAGGTCGAGTTTTTCAGATGTGTGCCGGGCTAAAGCCCCAGGTAAATGAGGTGATTGCCGCCGCGGCGGTTCGGATATGTGAGGGCCAGTTGAGGCAGATTGCTCAAAGGCGGAATTGGCAATTAAGCGAGTCGGAATATATCGACGTTATCACCGAAAAAAGTGCAGTTATCTTTAGCACCGCCTGCCGCCTTGGCGCGCTTTTGTCACAGGGGACAGAGCCCCAGACTCAGTCGTTGGCAGAATATGGTTTGAACGCCGGCATTGTGTATCAAATTACCGACGATTTGCTCGAGGTAATTGGAGATGAAAAACAAACGGAAAAAACGGCAGGCAATGACATTGACAAACATAAGCTGAACTTGGTTTTTATACATTTGTTGAGTTCGGTTGACGAGAAAGAGAAAGAGGCGGTTATAAATTCATATTTCGAACAAACAAATGTGAAATACGACAGGGATGCTCTGGTGAAGATGTTAAGACGTTATAGTAGTCTGGAATATGTGAGGGCTCGGACGCAAGATTTTGTTGCTGAGTCGGTCGGAGTGTTAGATCTTTTTAAAGAAAGCGATGCCAAAGATGCTCTGATTGAGACGGTGAAATTTATGGCATGCAGAACAACATAGTGTCGGTTCGTTTAGTGGGCTGATGTTATGAGCAAACAAAAAAAGGCCGGCTTTTTTAAGACCGGCCTTTGTTGCTTATATTACTTAGTCGTTTTAGAATGCGTACTTCAGACCCACGCTGACCCATGTGAGATCCTCATCGGGATTGACCGTCTTTTCCATGCTATTTTGATGGTAAACACCCGGAGTCAAAGTAAGATCGTTGCCGAGGTCGAAATCTGTAGAGACACCTAAGACAAAATGCGACAAATCATGGTCCACACCTGTCGCACCGGCGCCCTCGTTATAGACCACTGCTGCGGACAGATGAAGGATTTGCTCCGGAAGGTCAGGGAGCAGGTCCTCAATGGGCAGGTCGTAGCCAATTCCAAGAATATGTATCCAGCCGGAAATGTCACCCGCAGGCGTTCCGCGTGCAGACGTTGGTGAACTGGGACGACCGCTTTCAGATTTCCACATTCTAACAATGGTGTAGCTTGGGACGGTACCTGCCGGGCAGATTTCAGGCCAGGAAAAAGAGGCGAATATTTCCTGCGTATCTACTAAGCTACTGGGTTGATCTGGGAAATCATAATACGTCCACCCAATCGTGTAGTTAGTGGAGTAGGTCTCGTATTCGAAGCAACTGCTGCCGTAAGTTAAGGTAAGCCATAATTCCTCGGCATTTACGAGACTACCATTACCTACTGAACCCGTATTAGGCAAAACCCACTTTGTACTTGCGCCGAATCCCGTACCATAAAGATCCAGATCCAAAGTGGTTTCAGTTACGCCTTTGCCGTGGGCTCCGACCATTCTATCGATACCGTACCATGTATATGCGCTGCGGTAGGTTGCATCGATAGTTCCACTAAGCTCGCCTTCCTGTGCCTGGGTAAAACCTGCTGTACTCAAGAAAACTAAGACAGCTAACAAAATTCCTTTCTTCATGTTCATCTCCTTTAAAACTAAACTCCATTTAAATTTCCCTGCTACGTGAAACGTCACTAAATTACAATATAAGATTAAACCACCCACCTTACTTTCTTCTTTCTAAAAAGTTTATCGGCTCATCGCTGTAAATCAAATAAAAAAAAGTTATTTTTATATTTTTTTATATTTGCTGTATATGAGATAAAGGGCAAAAAATCCTACTCAGAATTCTCGTTTTTAGTATTAAGAATAAACTTTCGACAGTTTTACACTTCTGATATACAATATAGAACTATGGTTAAAAACAAGGGCGCCGAAAATTTGTTCAGTGGTTTTGAAGAGATGAATATAGGCTCAGTAGCGCCGCTGGCGGCTCGGATGAGGCCGAGTAGGCTTGATAGAATTCATCGGACAAAGGCATTTTCTTGGGTCTGAAAAGCTGCTGACGAGAATACTCGAAGCGGACAGGCCCAGCAGCCTGATATTTTATGGCCCTCCGCGGATCGGCAAGACGTCTTTGGCGACGGTAATTGAAAACTACACGAAGGCCGAATTCTACTATCTCAGCGCTCCAATTCGGCAGATAACCAAGTCGCTGCGCCCGTGACAGACTCGCGATGGACGCAGCGAAAACGGTGCCTTGTTACTAACATAGAATATTAGCTTGGGGTTTAGGTCTTAGAACGCATACGATAGACCCAAGGTGCCCCAGAATTCATCTGAAGGATTGACTGTATCTTCCCAGGATGATTGATAATAAATGCCTGGGGTCAAAGTAAGGTCATTGCCGAGGTCAAAGTCTGTTGAGGCACCGAAGACAGTATGTGACCAATCTTGATCTACCCCGTTTACACCGTCGTTGAAGACCGTTGCTACAGAAAGATTGAGGATTTGCTCCGGAAGGTCAGGCAGCAGGTCCTCGATGGGAAGGTCGTAGCCAATTCCGAAGATGTGAAAGTAGCCTCCGTAACCGCCAGATGAGCTAAGGCCCCTACTTAGGGCGGAACCACTTTCGGATGTCCACGCTTTAACGAGAGTGTAGCTGGGGACGGTACCTGCGGGGCAGATTTCCGGCCAGGAAAGAGAAACAAATAATTCCTGCGTATCTGAATTTGTATCGCCTCTACCTCCATGGGTACTACCAGATCTCGGTTGGTCCGGGTAGCCGTAATAGATCCAGCCAACGGAGTAGTCAGTGGCGTAAGTTTCGGAATCAAAGAGGTTGCTGCTGTAAGATAAGGTAATATCTACTTCCTCAGCATTTTCGAAACTGCTTGCATTGGCCCTTGACCACCAAACATTTAGTCCGAATCCTGTGCCATAAAGATCCAGGTCGATACTGGGCTGAATCGCACTCTTATCACCGTACAAATCGAAACCACGCCAAAGATACTTGCCTACATAGGTTACATCAATGGTTCCACTAAGCTCGCCTTCCTGTGCCTGGGCAAAACCTGCTGTACTCGTGAAAATTACTACAGCTAACAAAAGTCCTTTCTTCATGTTCATCTCCTTTAAATAATCTCCATATAAATTTTCCCTACTACGTGAAACGTCACTAAATTAAATTTTAAAATTAATCCACCCACCTTCTACATAAAAAGTTTATCGGCTCATGGTTGTAAATCAAATAAAAAATAGATTTTTTTTATATTTTTTACATTTGCTGTGTGGTAGAGAAAGCGGTTAAAAACAGGTCTCTGGGCTCCTCAATTAATGTTCCAAATAAACTTTCGACAGCTTTAGGTATCTTTTATATAATATAGGACTATGATAAAAAACAAGGGAGGCAAAACTCTGTTCAGCGGCTCTGAAGAGGCGAATATAGGCTCAGTAGCGCCGCTGGCGGCTCGGATGAGGCCGAGAAAGCTTGATGAATTCGTCGGACAAAGGCATTTTCTTGGGTCCGATAAGCTATTGACGAGGATCCTCGAGGCAGACCGGCTTAGCAGCCTGATATTTTATGGCCCTCCGGGGGTCGGCAAGACATCCTTGGCGATGGTAATTGCGAACTATACGAAGGCCGAATTTTACTATCTAAGCGCTCCTGCGGCTAGCGTGAAAGATATTCGGCAGATAATCGAACACGCCCGTGGCAGACTCGCAGTGGACAAAACGAGGACAGTGCTTTTTATTGACGAAATTCACCGCTTCAACCGTGCACAGCAGGATGTCCTGCTGGATGATGTCGAGGCGGGCGTTTTGATCCTCATAGGTGCCACTACTGAAAACCCTTTTTTTTCTGTTAATTCGCCACTGATATCCCGCAGCACTGTATTTCATTTTGAGCCGTTGAAACAGGAAGATATTTTGCAATTGCTGAAGATGGCAATTAACGATTCCGAGCGGGGACTCGGGAAACTTGATATCGAGGCGGAACAGAAAGCACTGAATCTCTTAGCTGTTATGTGCGATGGGGATGCCAGAAAAGCACTGACGGCTCTTGAGGTGGGCGTGTTGTCGCAGGGGTCCCGAAAACCCAATGCGAAAATAAAATTTAATCTGGAAGTTGCGACCGAGTCGATACAACAGAAGACGATTAACTACAACGGCACGGGCGATACACACTATGATCTGGCAAGTGCTTTGCAGAAGAGCATGCGGGGTTCGGACCCTGACGCTACGGTTTACTGGCTTGCCCGTATGTTAACGGGTGGGGAAGATACGCGATTTATCGCCCGGCGGATTGCGATTTGTGCTGCTGAAGACGTGGGAAACGCCGATCCGATGGCAACTGTGTTAGCTGCGGCGGCGCTTCAGATATCTGAGTTTGTTGGTTTGCCGGAAGCCCGGTTGGCACTGGCTCAGGCGGCTTTATACATTGCATGTGCGCCAAAATCGAACGCGGCAGCTTGTGCTGTATGGTCGGCGATGTCGGATGTAAAACAGCAGCCGACTATACAAGTGCCGAAACATTTGAAAGACAGCCACTATGCGGCTGCAAAAAAGCTGGGTTTTGGGGCTGATTACAAGTATCCACACAAATATAAGGACGGTTTCGTGCCACAGGAATATCTTCCGGCCCAAATGAAGAAAAAATATTACATGCCGAAAGATATCGGTTGTGAAAAAAATATTAAGCGCTATTTACAAAAGTTGCAAAGCTTGATACAAAACAGCAAACCTGTCGAAGACAATACCGTAGATAAGGATAGGTAAATGGACAAGGCTCAGTTCCGCCGGGAGTTACAAAAATGTCTGCTTTCTATAACATCGGAGCAGAGGAGTGAAAAAAGCCGGAAAGCCTGCCGGAATTTGGTTTCGATACCACAATTTCAAAGTGCATCGATGATTATGATGTTTTTGTCTCTTCCGAATGAGGTTGATACCTCCGAGGCAATACTGAACGCCTGGCAGCTTGGTAAGGCAGTAGCGGTGCCGAAGGTTTCCTGGCAGCAAAGGCATATGATAGCTGTACAGATAAACTCACTGGAAACGGGAATTTCGACCGAAGCATCCGGCCTGCAAAATCCAATTGCAGGGGTACCGGTGGCATTTGAGGAGATTGATTTGGTGGTAACGCCGGGGTTGGGATTTGATAAAAAGGGCAATCGGCTTGGTCGGGGAGGTTCCTATTACGACAGGTTTTTCGCTAATACCGAACTTAAGGCTTCCAGATGCGGATTTGGTTTTGCTGAGCAGTTAGTTGAGACAATACCGGTGGCCGAGCATGATGAGCCGGTAGATATTGTAGTTACGGAAAAGGAAATAATATATATTAAGGAATCCCGTGAGACGGGAATCCAATAACGTAAAAGGAGAATAAAATGGCTCGTCGTTCTCGTCGTTCTCGTCGTCCGCGAAACAGACGAAGACCCCAGCAACGCTGGAGGTATATCGTTCTGGTTTTGCTTATCGTTGGTGTGGTTATTGCTGTTAAATATGGTTTTTTCGGTAAAGACTCAAGTCCGGATGATGTTAACGGTGACACACTTGAATCCAAAATACCCGAAGTGATGGAAAAAGAGCTGGAGGTGGCTAAGGTGCCGGAACCGGAACCACTGCCGGAACCGATACCGGAGCCGATACCGGAGCCAGAGCCAAAATTGCCGGTAGTTGATACGAAACCGGATTTGCCTGACATCGCACCTTTGCGGGATTTTGCGCCTAATTCGGAAGCTGCAGCGCTGATTGCCGAAGCCACGGCCTTGCTCAGAGAAAAGCCAGAGAGGATTATAGAGGCCCGTACAAAGTTGACCGAGGCGTTTAGAATGCCTTTGAATAAACAGCAGCGGGCATTTGTGAAGGAGCAACTGACTGATCTTGCCGATAAATGGCTGTTCGGCAAGACTATTTATCCTGATGACAAGCTTTGCGGCAGTTACAAGGTCAAGTCGGGTGATTTACTTTCTACGATTGCCAAGAAGTATAAAGTCCCCTGGGAAATTCTTTTGGGAATTAACAAAATCATCAGGCCCGAAGTACTGCGGGCCGGTGATACGATCAAAGTCGTCAATGGTCCGTTCCATGCCAGAGTGGATCGTTCGTCTTTTATTATGGATTTGTATCTTCAGGACAAAACGTTTGTTCGTAGTTTTCGTATTGGTCTCGGCAAGCCCGGACGTGATACACCAACCGGTCTCTGGCGGGTCAGGTCTTCTGGAGTGGGAAAGCTCATCAAACCACCATGGCCGGACCCGGACACAGGCAAAATGTATTATGCCGAGGATCCAGCATATCCTTTGGGTTCAAGATGGATAGGACTGGATGGTCTCGAAGGAAACGCCAAAGGCAGGACTGGTTTTGGTATTCACGGCACAAAGGACCCGGAACAAATAGGCAAGGCGGATTCACGAGGATGTATTAGAATGTATAACGGCCAGGTGAAACTGGTATATGACCTGTTGGTGGAGGGGATTTCAACAGTGAGAGTAGTGGAATAAGGTATTATTTTCAAGCTAAATCACAAGATGAGGGTCTGAGACGAGAGAGTGTTTTTCGACCGTCTCGTTGAAGCAACAGGCGTTTTTGTCTTTTGTTTTTGCCCCTTTAGTGTATTTCTTTCCCAGAATACACCATCGCTGTAGCCTTGAATTGTCATATCAAGCTCTGCTAAGTGCAGGCGTTTTGCGGCGAGCAGACAATATTCGGTTTCAATCTCAAGGCCAAGGAATTTACGATTTAGCTTTTTAGCCGCAACAAGACTGCTGCCGACGCCCATAAAGGGGTCGAATACAAAGTCGTTTTCATTTGTGCTTGCCAGGATCAATTTTGCTAACAGCTTTTCGGGCTTTTGTGTCGGGTGGTCTGTGTTCTCCGGCATTGACCAGAAAGGCACAGTTATATCATTCCATAAATTTGACGGATGCGTGAGACGAAATTGGCCGTCGGATGTATTAAGCCAGTCTTTTGGTTCGCCGTTTGTGTCGGTGTACGGTGCGAGCACTCTGCGTTTTAGCTTTATATTTTCAACATTGAATACATAATCGTCAGAGACAGTGGCGAACCAAATATCCTCCGAGGCGTTTTTGAAGTTTCTTTTTGCGCCTCTGCCTTTTTCCCTTTCCCAGGTTATTCGATTTCTTACTTTAAGCAGCTTATCCAGAACAAGATGGACCGCTGTTGACGAATACCACTCAGAACAAACATAGACCGAGGCCGTGTTTTTAAGTGTGGGTAGCAGTTTGACCATCAGCTTTTCGAGCCATTCGGCGTACCTGGCAATGCTCTTTTTTCTAAAGGTGGTTGAGTTGAAAGTTTTTGTAAGATTGTAGGGTGGGTCCACTATAAGCAGGTCAACAAACTTCTCCGGAAGGAAAGTAAGTGCTTCAAAAGTATCCTGGTTTACTATTGTATTTTTGAAAGTATTTACAACAGCAGGTTTGGAAATGTGAATTAAATCCTTGCTGTAACGTTCTGTTTCACCGCAGTTGAGTGTTAATGTACGATTTCTTTGTGCCCGGACCTTATTCACAACGATAATCCAACCATCTCATATTTAAGTGACATTATCTTTTTGCTGTTGGATAATTCTTTCCGCCCATAGAACAACCGTTTCTGCTAATCGTGCCGTCTCTTTGTATTCTTCTTCATTAACAGGCTCAAAGTCACCAGGATAACGGCTTGTAACGGCATAGTCGCTAAGACTTGCTGCATCTTCTATTTCCCGTGGCGCAAGGATCTCTTGCGGCAAAAGGTCAAGGAGTGTTCTGATATTGTGAGTTTTCGGAGGTGGAACGCCTTTGGCAATAAGTACCGCTTTCAGAGCTTTTTCTGCCGCCTGTTGAGCATGAAAGCAGAGTCCTTCAAATAAAACCTCATCTGGCCGGACTATGCGAGCAAGCTCTAAATCGCTGCGAGCATAACGTAACCAGTCAGCAGGGCTTCCTGAAAAATGACCCTCATGCGGCATATATTTCTTTTCCTTCTTTTAGAACAGTTCGATAAATTAAGCCGATATTATCTTTATGTTTTTCTAAAGTACTTGGTGTTGACACTAAAACATCAAAAGGAACCCCTAATCCTCTAATTTGCCGATATAACAGTTGTGCAGTTCGTCGGCAATGAACACCTTCGGGCATCACGACCAGAACATCAATGTCGCTTTCTGGATTTGCATTGTCTCGGGCGTATGAACCAAAAAGAATTATCTTTAGCGGGTGTACAGCTTCAACGATTTTTTGTACAAGTGATTCAATCACTTTAGGATTGGGCAGCATATTTAACCTCAAATCTAATCATTTGAGCTTTTTTAGGCCGATTCTTTTTTTGTTGTTTGTTTTGCTGTTAACAGTTCGGCTTTGCCATCGACAATATCACGGTTGATTACATATTTTACGGGCTTTGGTTCATCTGGCAGTTGGTACATAAGGTCAATCATCAATTCCTCTGTGATTGCTCGCAATGCCCGGGCGCCGGTGTCACGCTTGAGGGCTTTCTGAGCCAGGGCGTGCAGGCCGTCTTCTGTAAACTCCAGCTCGGCGTTTTCCATCTGGAAAAATTTTTGATACTGCTTGCAGAGCGCATTCTTCGGTTGAGTCAGAATATCTATGAGCGCATTTTCATCGAGAGTTGTAAGAGTAGTAATTACAGGAAGCCGGCCCACCATTTCAGGAATCATTCCATACTCGATAATATCCTCCGGTACCACCTGCTGCAATATGTCGCTGTACTCGGCTTTTTCATCGGTTCTGCCGGCCAGCTCGGAATCGAATCCAATCATCTTTTTGCCGAGCCGCTTTTTGATAATATTTTCCAGGCCTACAAAGGTTCCGCCGCATATAAAAAGTATCTGCGTGGTGTCGATTTGTATGTACGACTGCTCGGGGTGTTTTCTGCCGCCCTGGGGCGGGATGTTTGCGGTGGTACCTTCGAGCATTTTTAACAGGGCCTGCTGGACGCCTTCCCCCGAGACGTCACGTGTGATTGAGACGTTCTGAGAGGTTTTACCGACCTTATCTATTTCATCGATATAGACGATTCCACGTTGCGCCGTTTCGATGTCGTAGTCTGCGGCCTGGAGTAATCGAAGCAAAAAGTTTTCAACATCTTCGCCGACGTATCCGGCTTCGGTAACTGTCGTCGCGTCGCATATTGCGAAGGGCACTTCCAGTTTATTTGCAAGTGTTTTGGCAAGAAGGGTTTTGCCGGAACCGGTCGGGCCGATTAAAAGAACATTGGATTTGTCTATCTCTATATCACTGTCATTGCTGTCCTTGTGCATAAGCCGTTTGTAGTGGTTATGGACAGCGACTGAAAGATATTTTTTGGCATGTTCCTGGCCGATTACGTACTGGTCCAGATATTCTTTTATTGTTCTCGGTTTGGGCATTTCTTCAAGACTAGCGCCCCCTATACTGGTTCGCTTGCGGTTTTGCCGGATGATGTTATGGCACAGTTCAACACATTCCGGACAAATATAGACTTTGCTGGGGCCTTCTATCAGCGTGTCAGACTGAGTTGCCGCTCTGCCGCAGAAACTGCAGATTGTCTTGTTTTTTTTCGTATTTGATTGCTTGCCCATTTTAGCTTCCCAATCTTAGTTTAAATCTTATTCTGTTCCTTACTTTAGACATTGTATCTCATGGTGGATATTTATGCAAGTTTTTACGAAACCTTTGGTGTTGTCCGGGCCGTCTTTATTTGGCATTTTTGCCGGTCAGTTGACTTTTTTTGAGAGAAAACGTGTAGATGACCTCGTTATCGATGCTGATTATTTTATAGGTTACCTGCGGGTCGGGTATAGAAGTATCAAACTGGAGCCGTCCGAATGAGCATTTCTTGTTGTAGCCGAATAAAGAGCCGGGCATTACTTTGTGTGTGTGGATGTTAGTCAGTCTTGAACTCTCGAACTCATACAGCGGATACCCGTCCGGCCTTTCAATCTTCCAGATGTCGGAGCGATGGCGATCGGCTGAGATGAGTATTACTCCGTCAATATTGTTGGATGCAAGAAAGGAAAAAATCTGCTCTCGTTCTGTTTTATAACCCTGCCATGGGTCTCGACTGCCAGGCTTGGCGCCATAAGACCAGGGCACGGGCGAAGCGAGAACTTTGAAAGTTGCCTTGGAGGACTTCAATTTTTTAAACAGCCATTTTTTTTGGGCATCGCCGAGCATCGAGGGATTCGTAACCTTGGATTTGGTACGATAATAGCGGCTATCCAGCATAAAGAAATCGACATCGCCGATAGAAAAATCAAACCAGCAGCCCGGTTGATTTTCCCCTCCCCCATAGTAAGGATTGACCCAGTTGTTGGCAAATGTGCGCCAGACAGGAATCTTCCAGTAGGGTTTGAGGATTTCCGGTCCGCCACCGGCGTCGTTGGTTGTGAAGTCGTGGTCGTCCCAGATGGCATAAATGGCTGCCGATGCGGCAAAATCCCGGAATTCGAGACGTGACTGACGCCGGTAATAGCAATATTGCTGGACGCCCTGTCTTGTAGGATTATCGATATATACGTTGTCGCCGAGTAAGAGAAATGCACGCAGATTGTGAGAGGTAATCGTATCCCACATTCTTTCGTACTGTGGAGTGTAGCCCGCCCCGCCGCCGAAGCCAATCCAAAATTTACTTTGGGCCCCTGAAGCTGGAAAAGTGCGGAAAGCCCACTGTCTCGGTTGAATCCTGCCATCCACCAGTAGTTTGTAGGAGTAGCGGGTATCGGGTTTTAAGCCCCTGACTGCAAGCACGGCTGTAAAGTCTTTTTCTTTGGCTGTCTTGACGATGGTCGAGCTGATAGGCGACCTCGCCGTTCGTGATGTTCCGATGAGGATTTGTACGGGCACTTCGTTGGCTGTGCGCACCCAGAACTTTGCGCTGGTATCAGTAACGCACCCGAGCATAGGCCCGTGCAGGAGTTCGACGTTATGTTTTTGAGCCAGTGCCTTAAACTCAGCGCTGTTGGTCAGAGGTCTTAACAAATCTCTCGGGCCTGCGAGGAAACGGCTGAATTGAAGTCCATCATTGAGGGCTTTATTCACGTATGCCAGAGTTGTGGTTATATTATTTTTTTGAGAGTAGGCCACTGCAAGGCCATACATGGATTCGAGGTCTTTGGGGTGTTCGCTAAGATAGTCCTCGAAGTGCTTTATTGCGGCGTCATACTCACCGTCAACGATTTGTGAAATTGCATCTCTGCTTAACTTCTTGTATTGCTCCTGGGCACAGGTGGCAGGGACAAGAAATAATAACATCAGCAGACACATAAGCGACAATAGCCAGCTTTTATTCGCTGCTTTGTGTAGCAGACCTTGACGATTCATTGTATTCCTCCGACTTATATTTTTCTGTGTCTTGTTTACTCAAACCTTGCAGCATGATTTGGTAAATTCGGCGCCGCATTGCAGGGCTTTGATATTTACCGGCAAAGTTTTATGGTATCGTTTGGCAAGTACATTAGGCAAAGCTTGTGCGGCCTGGTCGGCTGTGAGGTATTCCCGTTTTTGCAAGTACGCACCCAAAGCTACCATATTGGCGCTTTTCTGACTGCCTAATTCAACAGCCAATTCGTCGGCAGGGATGGAAATTATCTCGATTGTCTCGTTCAGTTGCGGTGCAGTATCAATCAGGGAGCTGTTCATTATTAGCAGGCCGTGGTTTTTAAGACGCGGGCCGAATTTATTCAGTGAGGCCTTGTTCATTACAATTAATGAATCGGGTTTTGCGACCACCGGACAGGCGATTTTTGTCTCTGAAATAATCACCATACAATTAGCGGTGCCGCCTCGAACCTCGGCGCCGTAAGAGGGCATATATGTTACCTCTTTGCCGCTCTGCATACCGGTCTGCGCCAACAGTTTGCCCGTTAGCATAATACCCTGACCGCCGAAACCGGCAATGATAATCTCTTCATAAAAACCGTTTGCTGTCATTATTAGCCCTTCAATCGGCCCAAAGGAAAAACCTTTGTCATTTCATTATCGATCCATTTTGTCGCTTCAACCGGGCTCATTCGCCAGTATGTCGGGCACGTGCTGAGCAGCTCAACAAGCGAAAGACCATGGGCTTTGTTTATCTGAAGCTCAAAAGCGTGCTTCAGGGCTTTTTTGGCCTTGCGTATATTAGGAGGCGTGCTGAGTGCGCATCGCTCGATATAACTTACACCCGGCAGTACGGCCAACAGTTCTGAGACACAGAGAGGATAACCCTCTTCGATAACGTTCCTGCCTTTAGGTGTTGTCGCTGTTATCTGGTCAGCCATTGTTGTCGGAGCCATTTGTCCCCCGGTCATCCCGAAGACGGCGTTGTTAATGAATATGACCGTTATTTGTTCGCCACGATGTCCGGCGTGCAGAATCTCACCCGCACCTATACTCGCCAGGTCACCGTCGCCCTGATAGGAGAAAATTATTTTATCCGGATTTGTCCTTTTCATACCCGTCGCAACGGCCGGCGCTCTGCCGTGCGCAACCTCTACCATATCGATATCAAGGTAATCATAGGCCAGCACGGCGCAACCTACGGGTGCTATGCCGATAGTGCTGCCGCGGATGCCGAGTTCATCGATGACCTCCGCGATCAATCGGTGAGCTATTCCGTGTCCGCATCCGGGGCAATAATGTGTCGGACAATCTTTGAGAGTAGGTGTTCTTTGAAATACTGTTTTCATGTTTTAGTCTTTAATTTCGTGGTTTAAGGTCAATTGCCTTATTTTATCGAGAATCTCATCAACAGTAGGTACTCCGCCGCCCGGTCTGCCGTAAAATACTACCGGAGCTTTTCCAGCCACGGCAAGTTTTACATCCTCGACCATTTGGCCGGTACTCATTTCAACGGTCAGGAACAGCCGAAATTCGTCAGCCGCTTTGCTGATTTGCTCTGTTGGAAATGGCCACAGGGTGACAGGGCGTATCCAGCCGACCTTGATTCCTTCTTCTCTTGCCCGGGTTACTGCGCCGCTGACGATTCTTGCTGCGACGCCGTATGCGACGACGATGATTTCGGCGTCGTCAACCTCGTATTGCTCGCAGAGAACTTCATTTTTTTGGATCTGCTTGTATTTGTCATCCAACTTAAAGTTTAGATCTTCCAATACTCCCTCGCCGAGCCATAATGAGCGAACGATATTTTGCTCTCTACCTTTGGCACCGGTCAGCGCCCAGTCTTTGGGCGGCAATTCAGGACTTGGCCTTTTCTTCAAAACAACCGGCTCCATCATCTGGCCCAAAAAACCATCGGCCAGGATCATCGCGGTCATTCGATATTTATCAGCAAGTTCGAATGCCAGCGACATACAGTCGGCCATCTCCTGCACACTCGATGGACCAAACACGATGGTTCGGTAGTCACCGTGCCCGCCTCCTCGGGTGGCCTGAAAATAATCGCTCTGAGATGGTGCAATGTTACCCAGGCCCGGACCTCCCCGCATTACGTTGACCACTACCGCCGGCAGCTCAGCGCCAGCCAGAAAGCTTATTCCCTCCTGCATTAGACTTATACCGGGACTCGATGAGCTTGTCATAGCTCTTTTGCCGGTCGCCGAAGCTCCGAAAACCATATTAATTGCCGCTAGCTCGCTTTCGCTCTGTACAAAAACCCGGCCTTCCTCCGGCATTCTGCGGGACATATAAGCGGGAATCTCGTTTTGAGGTGTAATCGGATATCCGAAGTAAGCATCGCATCCGGCAAGGATAGCCGCTTCTGCAAGGGCCTCATTGCCGCACATTAAAACCCGCTCTTCTGTACCGATAGAAATTTGCCCTTTTTCTACCATATTCTTGATCCCTGCTTCCGACGGGGCTTATACTTTTTCCTTAATTAGACTCAACTTCGGTTTTTTGTCTGGTTCGGCAATTGTCTCGATTTTGCTGCATTGATTGTGAAATACTTCAATTATGGCTTCCGGACAAATAATGGCACAGGCTCCGCAGCCTGTACAGTCAGTACTATCAGCCTGAGCCGGGAAGAAACCGTTTTTATTGGATTTTTCGGAGACGATGATGCAGCTCTTCGGACATGCCATTATGCACAAGCCGCAGCCTTTACATCGTTCGATATTAATAATAATTTTACCGGCCATCTGGATAACTACGCGTAAATTGGTCTATTGTTTAATCAATTCGTGGATTCTAACAGGCATTAGAACCATTGTAAAGTCAAAAGGCCATTAAATAGAAGGGTTCATTCGGTTAAAGCGTAGGTGAACTTGGTATATCAGATCCATGGAGTGGCTTGGAGAGAAAAATCGTTTGGGTAGAGGCTCAAATTTGGGTTGCCTGGGGGGAAATTTGTGCCTCTCGGGCCCCGAACGATTTTTCTCGGTCGTTCGAAACACCGAATCCACCTACGCATTTGCCGGAAGAGCCAAATTAAGCGGATTATTCTCGATATTTGAATTGTACTTTTGCTGCGGCTTACACATATTAGGGATAACAACTCGCTGGACAAAAATGCCGTAAAGCCTTAAACTAATACTGATAGGTGATGTTAGTTAAGCTTCATTTTACCCTTTAAACGGATTTTGCGAAAGTTTCAAGATGAAGACAATTAAGCTCAAAGGCGGCTACGCAGTCACACCGAACAGCGTTGAACGTACCGATATCATTATGCGCGACGGGAGAGTCGAATTTACTGCCGATGAGGACGACTACAGCGAAATCATCGATATCACCGGCAAATATGTCGTGCCGGGATTTGTTGACATACATTTTCACGGTTACAACCTCTTTGAATTCACCAGCGGTCTTTATGACCCAAAATCCGAGACCTTTGATAATAGCCCATCCGCGTATGAACATGGCCTGGATATGCTCAGAAAAACCCTGGCGAGATTTGGCGTAACAGGTTTTTACATAGGGACCTGGGCCAGCCCGGTTGAGAATCTGCGATATTGTTTTGCTCAATTATATAATTATCTAAGTAAACCGCAAACCCAGCCGGGGGCCAGGCTTTTGGGCGGACTTTTAGAGGGTAGTTTCATAAATCCTCAGATGGCCGGTGCTCAAAATCCTGACATGGTCCTTGAATTTGCCACCGATTCCTTCGATAGCATCGCCGACAAAGGGACAATCAAGCTGGCCAATGTTGTGCCGGATTTTGGACAAACCGGCTATAAGCTGATTGATTATCTCACAAACAAAGGCATCGTAGTAGGGGCCGGACACACCAACGCAACCTGTGATCAGATTGAAGAAGCAATCCGGGCCGGTCTTAAGTACTTCATTCACTTTACCAACGGCCCGACGGGCGGTTCGTACAAGCCGTTCCATGGCGGCGGAGCTATTGAAGCTGTGCTGAAATCCGAGGAGCTTTATGCCGAGCAGATTCTTGACGGCTACCATGTTAATCCCGCCTACGTGAGGGACATTCTGAAGCGAAAAGGCGCTGACAGGATAATAGGAGTAACGGACTGTCTGTTCGCAGCAGGTTCGCAGGTCAGGCAGTTCACCGGCGGCGGTATCCAGGGTGCCCTCAGCGAAAGCGGCGAATACTTTCAAGTTGTCGAAAAGCCCGGCACCCTCTTCAGCAGTAATCTTACAATGGACCGCGGATTTACCAACCTGCTCAATTGGCTCTCTGCGGATATGCAGGGTATCTGGAACCCCCGGCATGATGCGCTGAAACTCGATCAGGCTCTTGTTACAGCGGCGAAGATATTGTCAACAAATCCGTGTGTGTTGACCCAAATGGATAAAGAAGGCTGCGGCTCGATTGTCGATGGGGCCAAAGCTGATTTGTGCGTGCTCGACATCGCAGGTCAGCCGGGCGAATATAAGGTAACGATCGAGCGGACTATAGTAGATGGCGATACGGTTTATTCGACCGGATGAAACTTCGTATTTGCCAGCATTTTGAAAAGCAGGCGGATATATTTTAACAGGAGTGCTTATGGCTTTTGAAGTCGGTGGCCGGCGGAACCTCGGCGATTGGATTGCTCTGATTAAAGAGGCAAACAGTCCCTATTGCACCAGGTTGGACCAAATCTACGGTGATAATAAAGACTTAAAGGCCGAAGCAGCCCGGATGTGTTTGCAATGCCTTGAAGAATTTACCGGCAGATATGGCGCAAAAGGCAATGTTATTATAGTACGCTCAACCGGTCGTGTTAATCTGTTGGGCACTCATATCGACCACCGAGGCGGTTCCGTCAATCCGGTCTGTGTAAAGGATATGTGGCTGGTAGTCCAGCCGCGCGATGACGACCGGGTACTGCTCAAAAATGTCGATTCGAGCCAGTTTCCTGACGAGCAATTCAGCATCAGCGATTCCCTGCCGACCGCTGAAAAAATCCGGGACTGGGACACATGGTGTTACCAGGAATATGAAAAGCGCAAGAACGACCCATCGGTTACTTGGTCGAATTATATACGCGCCGCTGTCCTGTACCTCCAGCACCTCAATACAAACGACGAAGGCATCTTTACCCCGGCGATTAAGGGTATGAATATGATGATCTATGGCAATATACCAATAGCTGCTGGCCTAAGTTCGTCATCGGCTTTGGTTATGGCCGCCGCCGAAGCCGTAATAAGGATAAACTCGCTTGATATTAAACCTGTCGATTTAGTTGAGAATTGGGGTTTTGCCGAATGGTATGTGGGAACACGAGGCGGTTGCAGTGACCACGCTGCAATTATATCCGGCAAACTCGGTACAATTCTCCATATCACAGCTTTTCCAATGTCGGTAGAGAACGCCGCACTTCCGGGCGGGCACAGTTTTGTTCTGGCCAACAGCAACATCGAAGCGAAGAAGCAGGCCGGGGCACGCGATGTTTTTAACAGCCGGGTAGCTGCGTATATATTCGGATTGATGATGATACGCGAAAACTTTCCCCAGTATGCCGGAAAACTCAAACAACTTCGCGATATCAACCCGGAGACACTTGGCGTTGATGAGGTTCAAATCTATCGAATAATAAAGTCATTGCCCACCTCTGTCAACCGTGCGGACATTCTAAAAATCCTCTCCGAACACGAGCAAAAGGTTCATCGTGTTTTTAGAAGCCATGCAGAACCTGAACAGGGCTACCGTCTCAGGCAGATATGTCTTTATGGGATAGCCGAGTGTATTCGTGCTGAGATGGTCCCGAAGTGCCTGAGAACCGGCGATATGAAAACCTTCGGTGAGTTGATGAGCGCCTCCCACAATGGCGACCGCGTAACAAAAGTAGTTGACGGCCAGCGAATACCAACCGACAACAGTTATCCGGCCCAAAGGATAGATGCCCTTATAAGCGACTTGAAATCAGGGGACAAGCCGCGTATGAATCAAGCCCGGCTATGGCGACAGGGAGGTGGTTATAATGTAAGCCTGCCCGAAATAGATATGCTCGTTGACATTGCGCTGGCAACTCCCGGATGTTTAGGTGCCTGTCTTGTCGGTGCCGGGATGGGCGGCAGCATTGTTGCTGTTGTCCAGGATAAACATGCAGAGCAGCTCATCGAAAATATGGCTGAAAAATACTATAGCCCGCGCAATCTGCCGTCGGGGGTGGAGATTATTACCCCCGTGGGTGGTTTATGCACAATGGATATCTGATTTGCTCGGCGAAGAGGTTTGTTATTTCCCGGATGATTTAAACCGCTTCTTCTACAGCCTCGCGAATTACCTCGCAGCCTTCCATGACCGCTTCTTCACTAATGCACAAAGGCGGCGCTATCTTAACGCAGCCTCCGCCCACACCCACAGGCGCGAACATCAGTAAGCCCTTTTGGAAACAAAGATTGATCACATTCCATGCCAGTTCGTAGTCCGGTTCTTTACTACCCTTTTTGACCATTAGCAATCCGGCGACAAGGCCAGCTCCCGGCGCAAAACCTATGACGTCGGAAAACTCGTTCTTTATCAACTGCAAGTGTTTCTGGAGTACCAATCCGACCTTTGCCGCGTTCTCAACTAACTTTTCCTGTTCGATAACTTCTATACTTGCCAAAGCGGCCGCACAGCAAATGGGATTACCCGAGTGAGTACTGGTCATTTCGTTGGGCCCGAACAAATCCATCACATCTTCGTTGCCGATTACTCCGCTGATTGGCAATGAGCTGCTGACTCCCTTGCCTATACAGAACAAATCGGGCACAACGTCGTACAGCTCAAAACCCCACATAGTTCCGCATCTGCCGAAACCAGCCTGGACCTCATCGAAACAGAGCAAAGCGCCATGCTTGCAGCACCATTTTCTAAGGTCCTTTGCGTATTGTTTTGGCATGAAGTTAGGCCCTACTCCCTGATACGTTTCACCTATTACTCCTGCCACGTTATCCGCCTCGACCCCAAGCCGCGCAAGGGTCTTCTCGAACAGCTCGAATCCGGTGTCTTCACAGCGGAATCCATCGGGCAGCGGCACATGAACTATCTCGGGATCGAGATTTTTTATCCATGCTTTGCCGTCACTCGAACCTCCCATCTGCTGCGCACCCAGGGTCCTGCCGTGAAAGGCATTTTCAAATGAAACTATGATGCTCTTGTCATCTGTGCCATGCTTTCGTCCGTATGTGCGCATCAGTTTCAGGGCGCACTCTGTGGACTCTGCGCCGGTACTGAGTATGAAAACCTTATTTAAGCGTTCCGGTGCAAGTGAAACTAACTTCTGTGTAAGCTTAATCCTTGGCTGGTTGGGAAAACAATATGTGTGCAGAAGCGGTTTGGAAGCTTGATTAATAATTGCATCGGCGATTTTTTTAGCCCCATGGCCGGCATTGGCAACAAGTACACCGGATGAAAAATCAAGCCACATATTGCCGTAAGCATCGTAAACATTTACACCATGAGCGCGGTCCCAGATTACCGGTGGCTGACCTCGCATACTTAATGGCTCCGCCTCGCGAAGCTCTTCAATCTGTTTTATTGTCTCATCATTTGGAATAGATCCGGAAAGTTTACGGAACTTTGTTGATACAGGCTCTACTTTGATTGAAACAAGTGGGAATTCTTTTGCCATCCTGGTTTTGGTTTCTTTCTATTTGCTCAAAAAGAGAAATTAAAATGTTTATCAATCTTTGTGAAAATCGACGCCGCCATTTTCACCGTATGTTATTTCTACCCTTCTGCCGCCGTTTAAAATCGATAACCGCGCCGCCTCGGTCACCAGCTCATTGTACGAACTGTTCGCTGGCGTTGCCATTATACCTTCGCTATCGAATTGTTTAATCAATTTCTGCCTGCTGGCTAAAGCTTCTTTGTGGTCAGTCCCGCCGGATACTTCAATACACTTGCAGATATTTTTTATTATAAATTCTATCGAACGATACCCGTATCCGACAGGAGTCAGCCCTTCGCCGCCAAGCTCGATATACTTAAAATAATCCGGACTCGGCTCAGAGTAATATGTATCACCCGGCTCGCTGCCTTTTGTAATATAACAGTGTTCGATACCGCGATACTGGTCGTTGTGTACGAGCATACCGCTTTTATCCTCACCTCGGCTGTACATACGGAGGCCCTGAAAATTACCGCCCGGCCCTTCGTCGGGATAACCCATAATGTTTGTAACGTGCAGGCACGCATCGTTTTCCCAGATAACACGGGCATCGGTCCACAAGTAACCTTTTTTGCCGTTTGGGTATGAATCTTTTATGCCATATACGGATACCATTTTGGGCAGTAGTCCCGTAATGAAATGCACCTGGTCAACGTAATGGCAGCCGACATAAGTAAACATATCGGAATTTTCTACAGTACACCAGTTCTGGAAATTCGAATCTCGATAGTAATAGGGCTCGTTCATTTCCGCGTGGCCGATACGAAATTCCCCGAATCTGCCTTCTCTGTAAAGCTGGCGGGCCATTAACGCCCTGTCGTCGAGCCGCTTATGATATTCCACCGCCACGACAAGCCCTTTCTCGTATGCGATTTTTTCGATTTCCACGGCCTGTGAATATTTTAACACTAATGGCTTCACACAGACAATGTGCTGCTCGGCGGCAAGGGCCGCTTGTAAAACCGGATAATGCAGTTGGTCCGGCACCGCAACGATTACAATGCTGCCTTTGGGCATCTTGTCGATTGCTTCTTTAAATAAATCGGGGAAATTCTCTTGCGGGTCGGTATCCGTCGAAGGGTACGCCTTGAAGCTGTGAGAGGGAAATGCTTTTTTGAGTGTCTTCTCCTGTTCCAGCACTCTCAGCGGAGCGCTGTTCAATGCGCACGCACTAACCTCACCGACAACACCAAGGCGCTGAAGCTGATAGACCGAAGGCAGAATCTGCACCTGCGTTATCATCCCGCCGCCAACAATACAAATCTCGGGTTTCTTACTCATCGAGTCATCTCGTAAATAAACTTTTCCATAATTTCGCTTCTTTCTCAAAGAAGTCCTATAGATTTGGCATAATCATAATCAATTTCAGCCCAAGCTGCAAAAGATTTTCCTTGCCTTGAAGGTATCAAATATTCTATAACATTTGGAGATGTTGCACCGGAAAGTAACCTGTCAGCCTTTGCCGGTTTCAAGAAAGGCAAAGGAGTCTTGTTGTCGGGAGGGTTCGCAATATTAACACAACTCAGTAAATGGAGGTAGATTATGACGAATGTTTGCAGATTTCTCACGCTGGCGGTTACTCTTGGTCTTTGCCTTTCGTTGTCAGGCTTAGCTCAGGAAACTCCCGTAGATTCTTCTGAAGTTCTAAATACACTCGAAAAGAACCATCCCAGATTGATGTTGAATAACAAAGACCTTGGGCACCTGAAAGTATTGTATGTGAAAGATAAGGTTTTACAGAAATGTTTGAAAGATGTTCTTAAAGATGCGGACAACTGCGCTGAAAAACCGATGCTTACTTACCGAAAGATTGGCCCCAGGCTGCTGAGTGTCAGCAGGGAATGCGTGCATAGAATTTACGCCCTTGGCCTTGCGTACAGATGGACCGGCCAAGAAAAATATGCAGAAAAAGCGGCTCAAAACCTGCTGACCGTCTGCGCATTCAAGGACTGGAATCCGTCCCACTTTCTCGACACCGCTGAGATGTCACACGCGGTCGGAGTCGGTTATGACTGGCTGTATTCCTATCTCGATGGGAATACAAGGGAGAAAATCAGGGCTGGCCTCGTTAAGAACGGCCTGATACCGGCGCTAAGCGCCTATCAAAAATCATGGTGGAGCAAAAGTGAACACAACTGGAACCAGGTCTGTAATGCCGGGATGTTAATCGGTGCTTTGGCAATCGCCGAATCCGAACCGCAGTACGCCGAGAAGATTATCAACTCTGCGATTAAATCGTTGCCGCTTGCCCTGAAAAGCTACGGCCCCGACGGCGCATGGATGGAAGGCCCCGGCTACTGGAGTTATGCAACGCGTTATACGGCTTACGGGCTTACCGCGCTGCAAACCGCTCTTGGCACAGACTTTGGTCTGCTTAAAATTAAGGGGCTGGCCGAATCAGGAAACTTTCCAATATACACGGCCGGACCCAGAGGCCTGTACTTAAATTTTGCCGACTCTGGAGAAAAAGGCTCCAGAAGACCCATGCCGTGTATGTTCTGGCTTGCTCGAACCTACGATAATTCTCTATACGCCGAATCCGAACACGCTGCAATCACCAAACGCGACGCCAGTGCCCAGCACATAGTTTGGTATATGCCGCCTCCGAGAAAGATTCCACAAAAAGCGCTCGATTGCTATTTCCGCGGCCCTGTAGAGATAGCAGTATTCCGCAGCGCCTGGAACGACCCGGAAGCGCTCTTTGTCGGCGTTAAGGCCGGCTATAACCAGGTTAATCACGGCCATCTGGATTTGGGTAACTTCGAGCTTGATGCTATGGGCGTTCGATGGGTGCGCGACCTCGGCTCGGACAACTACAATCTGCCCGGCTACTGGGATGGAAAAAGAGGCGGCAGGAGGTGGGATTATTACCGCTTGAATTCGAAAAGCCACAGCGTCCCGCTGCTCAGCGGCGAGAACCAGGACCCGCTGGCAGCATCCAACTTTACAAAATTCGAAACAGAGAACTCTTCTGCTTTTGTCCTTGTGGACCTTTCAAGCGCTTATCAAAAGTCTGCAAGCAAAGTAACCAGAGGCATTGCAATGGTAGCCGATAGGCGGGCGGTCCTTGTGCAGGATGAATTCGAAATCGAAAGTCCCTGTGAACTTGTCTGGGCAATGACGACAGATGCGAAAATAGATATAAAGGAACAAAATACCGCCCTGCTTACCCTTGCCGGCAGAAAACTTATCGCACGGCTTGTATCTCCTTCCGCAGCAGGTTTTGCAATCGAGTCGGCTCAGCAAAAACCTCCCCAGAAAACCAACAAGAGTGTAAGACGGCTTATAGTTCGCCTACCCAATGCTAAGGGCGATGTTCGGGTAGCGGTCCTGCTTTCGCCGGTTTGGAAAGACAAGGAAGTAGTAACAAATGCACCAATAAAGCCCTTGGCTAAGTGGTAGCCAATGTGATTATAAAACGAATTAGATGCTCTTAATATGTTGAGAAAATTATGAGGTATAAAATGAAAAGTACATCAGTCGGTATTTACAGAGTATTTGTTGTCGGTTTATTACTTTTTGTGCTAACACTTTCGGGCAGGCTTGTTCGAGGTTCCCAAAATAAAAAGCCTCAGCTTTGTCAGGGGAATTATCAAAGCGAAGAAGCTGCAAAAGAACAGCTCGCCAAATTTGCCCGCAGCTACTCCAACAAGGCAGAATGGAAGGCCCGGGCCGAACGGATTCGTGAGGGGATTCTGAGAGGAGTGGAACTAACACCTTTGCCAAAAAAACGCCCGCTCAAGCGGATTATTCACAGCAGACGCAAATACGATGGCTACACCGTCCAAAACGTAGCATTTGAAAGCCTGCCCGGCGTCTTTGTAACCGGAAACCTGTATCGTCCTCGCAAAGCCAAGGGACCTTTCGCCGCTATTCTTTGTCCGCATGGCCACTGGAGCAAACCCGATAACTACGGACGCTTCCGAACCAATATGCAGAAGCGATGTGCCGCACTGGCTCGCATGGGCGCGATAGTTTTCTCTTATGATATGGTCGGATATGGTGACTGGAAGAATGCCGGATGGGAGCATAAACGCCCGGAGGTCCTGAAGTTGCAGCTTTGGAACAGCATCCGCGCCATCGATTTTCTTACCTCGTTTAAAAAAGTTGACCCTAAGCGCATAGGCGTAACCGGAGCTTCCGGCGGAGGTACACAATCGTTTCTTTTAACGGCGGTTGATGACCGTATTGCCGTTTCCGTCCCAACCGTAATGGTTTCGTCCCACTTCTTCGGCGGATGCGACTGCGAAAGCGGTATGCCCATCCACTTAAGCGAAATGCACGAGACAAACAATACGGATATTGCCGCTTTAGCCGCACCGCGCCCACAGATGCTGATCTCCGACGGCAAAGACTGGACCAAGAATACACCAAACGTCGAATATCCTTATATCAAAAATGTATATCGTCTCTATGGCGCCCAAAATCTTGTAGGGTATGTGCACCTTCCAGACGAGGGGCATGATTATGGAATTTCCAAGCGTACCGGCGCCTATAAGTTTCTCGCCAAACACCTCAAGCTTTCACTCGACAAAATAACAAAGCCGGACGGCTCGATTGATGAAAGTTTTGTTACCATCGAAAAGAAGGATGATTTGTACGTTTTCAACGATGAGCATCCCCGTCCTGCTCACGCAGTCAAACCTGACGATGAGCTGCCCTGGAATTAGTTAAAAATTATTTTAAGGGTTTGGAAAAGATGAAAAAGATAATTTCAATGTTTCTGATTTGTATCACTGCGAACTTGCTTTGTGCGGCTCGGAGCCGGGATGTACCCCGGGAAGTTAAGATAAAGCCGATACTGGTGGTATATAAAACAATCGGCGAGGTCGAGCTGAAACTTCATATATTTGAACCACCCGACCGTCAGGCAAAAGAGCCGGCCCCGGCCATAGTGTTCTTTTTCGGCGGTGGCTGGGTCGGTGGTACTCCAACGCAGTTTTATCACCAGTGCGATTACTTGGCTTCACGCGGAATGATGGCAATTTCCGCTGAATATCGCATCAAAAACACCCATGGCACAACCCCATTTGAATGTGTTGCCGATGGCAAGTCCGCCATTCGCTGGGTCCGGGCCAACGCAGCCCGGCTTGGCGTCAATCCGGACAAAATCGTCGCAGGTGGTGGCTCAGCCGGCGGTCATGTCGCGGCCTGCACAGGTGTGCTTAAAGGGCTTGATGAAGAAAGTGAAGACCGCAATATCAGCTCAAAGCCGAATGCGTTAGTGCTGTTCAACCCGGCTCTTGACCTTGTTGAATTTTCGAAGAAAAGGGCCTCGGATGAAAGGTTCAGACGCGCAAAGGAAATATCTCCCCTGCAGCACGTAACAAAAGGTGTCCCGCCGTGCATTATTTTTCACGGCACTGCGGACAAGACTGTTCCATTCGACAGTGTTGAGCGTTTCAGCGCGGCGATGAAAAAGGCCGGAAATATTTGCCGTCTTGTTCCGTTCGAAGATAAAGGCCACGGCTTTTTCAACTACGGAAGAGACAAAGATAACAGCTCATTCAATAAAACCATCGAAGAAACCGACAAGTTTCTCACTTCCTTAGGTTATTTAAAAGCTAAATCAAAACCAAATCAGCCCAAAAAGAAACCAGCCCGAGTAAATCCTGTTTTCGCTCCCGTAGAAGATGATCCATCTTTACCGCGGGTTCTTCTGATTGGCGATTCTATCTCGATAGGCTATACACTGCCGGTGCGAAAGCTCCTTGCCGGAAAGGCCAACGTCCATCGGGTTCCAACTAATGCCCGGCATACGGGTATTGGCCTGGAAAAGATTAACGAATGGCTCGGCGACGGCAAATGGGATGTGATACACTTCAACTGGGGTCTGCACGACCTTTGTTATCGAAGCACCGACCCAGACGCTCCGAACCGTAGGGACAAAACAAATGGCAGACTGGACTTAACTTTTGAAGAGTATCAACAGAACCTGCGCAAACTTGTCAGAATACTCAAGGCCACCAGTGCCGAGCTTATCTGGGCCAGCACAACCCCGGTTCCCGATGGTGAGTCGGGCCGCATCAAAGGCGATGAAATAAAATACAACAAGGCCGCGAAGAAAATTATGAGAAAAAACGGCGTGTTGATTAACGACCTGCATGCTCGCGCTATGCGGAAACTGAGCGAAATTCAACAGCCAAACGGCAATGTTCACTTTACTCCCGAGGGCTCCGGCTACTTAGCCGAACGAGTTGCTGCTCGTATCCGATATGCTCTTAGAAAATCACGCAAAAAATAGGTTTAACGGCAAGTGTGATATTACAAAATGAGCGGCTCTCAGGCAGGCGGCTTTTTAAGCTCTTCTATTTTAGGCAGGTCTTTGAGTGTATTAAGCCCGAAAATTTCCAGGAATTTCTTTGTCGTCCCGTAGAGCATCGGCCTGCCCAAAATTTCAGCCCGGCCTACTATCTTTACCAGCCCCTTATAACAAAGAGTTCGAATTACCTCGCCGGCGGCGACACCTCTAATGACCTCGATATCGGCACGAATAACCGGCTGTTTGTATGCGATTATGGCAAGGGTCTCCAGCGCCGCAGGGCTAAGTTTGCCGTCGCTGCGGGCTCGAAGTAATTTTTTCAGCCAATAGTTATAAGTGCCCAGGGTAAGCATCTGATAACCACCGGCAATTTGCTCTATTCTGAATGCGTTATTATTAGCCTCATATTTCTCGTTCAGGTTCTTGATACTTTCACGGACCTGCTTTACGGATGCCTCAACGATTTTGGCCAGCCGATTATCTGTGAGAGATTCATCGCTGGCAAACAGGACCGCTTCTACGACAGTCTCAACTGTCGGCTCACCATCCTGGCCCTGTTCGGGTAAGTCGTTCTGTTCTTCGACATCTTCACTGGCTTCAGTCTTTGGCAACGGCGTTTCCATTTGTTCCAGTTGCTCTTCCGTCTCTTCACTGGTTTCAGTCTTTGGCAACGGCGCTTCTGTTTGTTCCAGTTGTTCTTCTGTCATACCTTTTTCCAATTAAATGGGTCTGCGTCTTTTTTACTTATCCTTATTGTCACTGAATTTAGCTGTTTTTGCAACTGTTTGGCAAATTTTTTTAATATAAACCGTTCCGAGACGGTATGGCTCAGGCAGATGCAGGTCAGGCCTGCTTCCTGTGCGGCTAATGCCTGATGGTGTTTCAATTCGCCCGTTAGATACAGGTCGGCCTTTGCCGCGATAACCAAATTGATAATCGCCCCGCACGAACCGGCACAAACCGCCGCTGTTTTTACCAGCCGTTTTTCTTTTCCAATCAGACCGCAGGCTTCAGCGCCGGTGTGTTTCTTTATTCTCCCGATAATCTGCTCTATTCGTAAAGGTTTTGATAATTTGCCGATTCTGCCGAGGCCGAATTTGTTTTGGCTGTTATACAGTTTGATAATGTCAAAGGCAGGCGTTTCATAAGGATGGGCCTTTCTCATCGCCGCTACCACGTTGTCGAGTTTTTCAGCCGGTACAATCGTCTCGAATCTTATCTCAAGAACTTTTTCTATCCGTCCTTTTTTACCGATAGCCGGCTTTGAGCCTTCCAAAGGTAAAAATGTCCCTGTTCCGTCGGTGCTGAAGCCGCAGTCGCTGTAATTTCCTATTGCTCCTGCGCCCGCGGCAAAGACTGAGTTTGAAACTCTGGCTAACGACTCGGCTGGAACAAAAACAACGAGCTTGTAATTATCGTTCGCTGGATTAACAACATAATCTCCAATCGGCTTTCCGTCTTCGATACCGATAATCTCGGCAAGACCGTCGTTCACTCCCCCTGTAACGACATCTAGCGCGGTATGTATCGAAAAAACCGCAATATTACGGCGAATCAATTCATGGACCGTGCTGCTTGGGCCTTCTGAGGTAATTTTTTTCAAACCGTCCCAGATTACCGGATGATAACTTACAATCAGGTCGGTCTTGAGCTTTTTAGCCTCGGCGACAACATCGGCGGTTATGTCGATGGTCAGTAGAATTCTTTTTACGTTTTTACTCGCATCACCGATAAGCAGCCCGACATTGTCCCAGTCCTGTGCTAAGTTAAGCGGGACTATCTTTTCTATTTGCTCTGCAATATCTTGTATCTTCATTTGTCTTTCCCGCATTGGCTTTCAATAAGTTCACCGTAACTGATCTGCAATCTTTGAGTCATCGCACCGACCTTGCCGTCACCTACGGTATGCTTTTCTACCGCGGTCACCGGCATGATCTGCATAATTATATTCGTCAGAAAAATCTCATCGGCTCCCAGCACGTCATCTATATTGAGGTCTTTTTCAACTAATTTAATAGAGTTTGACAAAGCGATTTTACATACGTTCTTTCTCGCTATCCCCGCAAGGACGGGCGTTGCAATCCTCGGCGTATAAATGACAGAATCTTTAACTAAAAACACATTGCTTACGCACCCTTCGGCCAGCCGGTTGTCCGTCGTGAACCATAATGCTTCGGTCGCTCTTTGCTGATGTGCGATGTTGAGCGTAATCATACGCGAAAAATAACTTGTTGTTTTATGTCCGCATGTCGGCTCGAAGGTGTTCTGCCTCGTTGCCGATAGTATCACCATAACGCCTTTTTTATAATATTCTCCCGGATAAGGCTGGAGCTTTGTAGCGGTGATAAGAAGAGTCGGTTTACGCTCCTCCTCGGCACCGGCCATCGGACCGTTGCTAAGGGTCAACCGAAACCGGGCGTCGGTCAATTTATTGGCTTCCAGAACTTTGTAAATAGCGTCGGTGAGGTATTCCCTATCGTATGGATTATTGATAGATAATACGCCCGCACTGGCAAATAATCGGTCCAGATGGTCCTTGAGCGAAAAGACCACACCGCCGTAGCTTCGCATCGTCTCGAAAAGCCCCGCCCCATATAAAAATCCGCTGTCCGTTACGGATATATGGGCCTTGTCGATACCCATGAGTTTGTCATTGAGAAATACTTTTTCCATCATTATGTTTTATTTTAATATTTAAGGATTTCGTTTTTGTCCTTTTTATATCTACTATGCATTGCGCTCGACGCATCAAGTTAAAGCTTTTTAATCAGATTTGAAATCATTCCGCAAATATGGTCCAACTTTTCGAGCAATATATTTCCCTTATCTTTTTGTATATATTTTAATTCTGTTGCTATTGTTATCTGTGTCTCAAGTTCTGCGCAACTTCCTAATGAGATATATAGAAATTGTTTATATTCCTTGTTGTGATGTCTCCTGAAGCCTTCTGCTACATTGGAAGGTATGGAAACTGCGGACCGCCTCATCTGACTAACTAAGCCATAAATTTCTTGTTATGGGAAGTTTTCCGTTAATTTATATATATCTTTAACGACTTCGATTCCTTTATTCCAAATATTTAAATCTCTGTATGTTTTTATTTTCCTTTCCATATTATGCCCTTGCACTATATGTATTATGTGTTGTGCATTGTACGCAATACGCAATACGCATCACGCACGACGCATCACGCTTCTTATTCCTGCTAAAAGCGCTCTTGCTTTCGTGATAGTCTCGGCCCACTCGGCCCGGGGGTCTGAATCCGCTACTATTCCGCCGCCTGTTTGGGCAAAAGCCTTTCGCCCTGTGATAATAATCGTTCGTATCCCAATATTCAAGCACGCACTGCCGTCAATGCCGATAAACCCGATACTCCCCGTATAAACACCTCTTGCGGTCGGCTCGGTCTCGTCGATGATTTCCATCGAGCGGATTTTCGGTGCGCCCGTGATAGACCCCCCCGGAAACATAGCCTTCAAAATATCGCAGATTGTAATTTCACTGCGAAGCTCCCCGGCCACCGTAGCAACAGCGTGAAAAACCGTTGGGTAGCTTTCAATCGTCCTGGGCTGAGTTACTTTCCGTGTCCCCGGCTTGCAGATTTTAGCCACATCATTACGCTCCAGATCGATTATCATATTAAGCTCGGCGCGTTCTTTTTCGCTGTAAAGCAGCTCATTGAAATTATTTGTATTTGTTTCTTTAATTTGCGGGTCTTCCCCGGAAGTCTCAATGATACGCCGTCGGGTGCCTTTTATCGGCTTGGTTCGGATAAAGCCGTCATTGATTGTGACAAACATCTCAGGAGAGGCGCTGACTATATGAAAATTTCCGCCGTCGATATATGTAGCGTACCCGCTTGGATTATAATGATTTTGCCAGTGATAGAGATTTATCGCTTCGGCGTCGTATTCGCATTCGAATCGCTGTGAAAAGTTAATCTGATAGACCTCGCCGTCATAGATATAGTCTTTTATTTTATCTATCGTCCGCAGATAGTACTCTTTATCCATATTGCAGCGAATTTGCGAAAAATCTATTCTTTCAAGGTCGGCCAGCTTCGGTTCCGAGATACGGATTGTTTGAGATTCTCTAACCAGCTCCTCCAGAATCGCAAATTTGTCCTGAGCCCTTTCAGTCTCGCCCTGCAATTCCAGCGCGATTAACCAAAAAGTCCCTTCGATATGGTCGTAGGCAATGAGCCTGTCATAAAAACAAAGTCGAATCAGAGGCATTTTAAGGTCGTCTATGGTCGTTTCCGGGAGCTTTTCAATATATTTGCCGAGTTCGTAGCTGAAATATCCAATCCATCCCCCGCAAAACATCCCTGTAGGGGCAACCCCGTGTGGTTGCCCTAATCCCGTGTGGTTGCCCTTATCCTCTTTGTCATTCCCGCGAAAGCGGGAATCCAGTAATTTATATTTATTCAGGACTTCATACAGTTTTCCGAACGGGTCTTTTTGTCCGGTCTTAAATTCGAATATCTCTTTCGGCTCGGCCGCCCAGTAGCTGAATCTGTCCGCATCCGCCTTGGCCGGGTTGCCTCCGAGAATTGAGGCCGATTTTAGGTCTGCAAATCTTTCGCTCAAGGCCGGCAAATCTATGGATGTACTAATCTCTTTGCAGTGCACTTTGCAGAGAATATGATTATCCGTTTTGGCAACCGCCCCTGCTGTCATTGTTGTCCCGCCCTGAACTCATTAATAATCTGTACACCCGCAGAAGTGCCTATCCTTTCAGCCCCAGCCGCTAACATCTCAAGGGCTTGTTTTGCCGTTTTGATGCCGCCTGCCGCCTTTATTCTGCACTTCGGAGCCGTTTCTTTCATTAACTTTATGTCTTCAACAGTTGCTCCGCCGGCGGGATTCATTCCTGTGCTGGTCTTGATGAAATCTACGCCGCACCTTTGGGCCGCCTGGCAGGCGAATATCTTTTGGTCATTATTAAGGGCGGCCGATTCGATTATCACCTTAAGTACCACCGCAGGTCTCATCGACCGGCAGATTTTCAGCACGGCCTGAAACTGAGTTTGCAGATATTTTATATCACCGGCGATTATGGCGGCCAAATCGGCGACCATATCAATCTCGTCGGCGCCGGCAAAAACAGCATCTTTGGCCTGGGCGACTTTAATTTTCGTCGTGTCCCCGCCGAGCGGCAGACTCACCACACCGCCGACTTTTACTTTCGTATTATGTAATCGCTCCGCCGCCAAAGCAAGCCATCGTGGATTAACACAAACCGTATGAAATCCGTATGACTTTGCCTCTTCGCATAACTGTTCGATGCGCTCTTTTGTCGCCGCCGCATCAAGCAGCGTATGGTCAATACAGCCGGCCAATTCCTTTTCCGATATTTGCTTCTCGATATTCGACATTTAACTTCTTTGTATATACCCTTTCTTTTTGAAAAAGTCCATTGCCCCGGCGGTATCGTCAAAGACTTTCGTTGCCGTCTGGGTTATGAATACAGATGGAGTCTGCTTTGCCGTCCAGATGACATAAACTTCTTTGGCCGCCTCGTGAGCGTGCTGGAGTTCTCTCTCAACTCCGCTGGATATAGAGGCTCGTCCATCGTCCAGCGCCGGAATTAAGCTCACAATCATCTCCGCCTGGTCAATCAGCATAAAATCACGGGCGTATATCTGGCTGTTAATATCGCGTTCGATTTGCCTGACCTCGTGCAAATCCAGCCGAACTTTCCGCCCCAGCACCGTCACTTCGACGTAGTCCAGTCCTTTTTCGCTTGCTCGCCGGGCCTTTAGAGGCAGATATGATTCTTCCAGATCACCCGGGTCGAAGCAGATAAACGATTGCTTCATCTTATGTCGAAATTCGGCAATTTCATTTTTCACATTTTCCATACCTTCAACTGCCGTCATAGGAAAACTCAGGTATGCTTTTTTGGATTGACCGTCAAAGACAAGTCCGTAGAATGTCTCGGCGGTTAGCTCTTCCGTACCCCGGGCAAGGCAATAAAAAGGAATCTTTTCGTTAATACCTTTGCACAGCATTTCAGTCCCGAGAATCTCTTCTTCACGCCAGACAATCAAATCTTTCAGCGTATGTTCCGTCGAATGTTCGGAATCAAGCCGGGTATGTAGTGCGCTCACCCCGTCAATCAGGCAGATATACATATCGGCGTTAAGCAGCCGCATCTGGTCGAAATCGACCGCCGGAAACAACCCGTGACGCCAGCGGAAAGTCGCGTGAGTATTGACTATCAAATTCGGGGCATTTTTGGCCTTTGCGATGATATCTTTGAATACGCTTCGGCGAAGCGAATTCAGCCGTTTCATCTGTATATCCAGGATTTTCCCCGCCGGAATATCCGGCGCCTCGGCATACATCCGATCCCCTACGTTGCACAGCAGCACCTCTTTCCCATTTTCACCGGCGAGTCGGCATACTCTCTCAAGATAGCTTTTTTTATCAACGCCAACCGTTCCGGTAACTACGACTATCATATCTAATCCGATCTTACAATATACCAATAAGCTTGCGAATTGATACGATATACAATAACCATCTGGTTGGCAAATGAATCTTTGCGCGATCGTGACCAGCAAAGACTGACCAACTCTATCAAATGCGTCTGTCCGTATGGCTGTGAGTAATGGACAACACAAACCGCCACGAGACTGGAACTGACATCAATCCTCCGTTCAAGAGGAAGACCGAGAAAACAACTCGAAAAAGGTTCCTGACCCGAATGGTGGTTCCTTAAAGGGATTGATGCGTAAAAAACTCCCGCATCGACAAGAGGGCACGTATGAATTAGAAGATACCGCTCTTGCCGCAAAAAGAAAGCAAGAACTGCCTTTAGAAGCAATATCGTCAATCGGAGCATGAAACCTCCAATAATTACGAAAAAGACCGATATACGGCTTAAGGCACCGCCATTTGTTCCTGACCCCTTTAATTCTCCCGAAGTAGATAAAAAGAACTGTCTTATTAATTGCCGGTGTTCATCGATGTTTTTGCTTGCATTTTGCATTTCGTCAGTGTCTAATTTACCTGCTGAATTTTAACACCCTATGAGCTTCTATCAAGCAAATTCAAACCGGCAGGATATTTCTGGCTGTTAGAAGAGACTTAGTGCCAGAAAATGATTTGACTTGCGCTTGCTACGATGGTATAATAATATAGTGTGTGGATACGTAGCCCAGTGTATATTGTCTGACGAATGCAAATAGTAAATGAGGCAAGTATTTCACTTACTGGCTGGGTATACCCAATTGACAAATTAAACATTTTAATGGTACGATTATGTAGCAGTCGTAAATGCTGTACAGTGGCCGAGCCACGTTGAATCAGTTGTTACAGACTTACCTGTGCTTTTCGCCATGGGAAATTGTGAGTTGCGTATGGACACGAATCTTGTTCTTGGCTACTGCTTGTGGAGGAATTAAGACATGGGCACACTATCGAATCCATCACTCAAGGTAAGAGAATTTTTGTTATCGCTTTTCGCCGACTTGGCTAATGATAAGAACTTTAGGACGTGTTTCAAAGGTGACCACAAAGCAGTGCAACGGTTCTTTTGGACGCTTGCTCAGGACGACAACACTAGGCCTTTTGTGGTAGATCTTCTCTTTGACGCGAATGGAAACTACCCATATTCGGAGCAGATCGACGAGCTCCTTCAGGAATTCCAGCTGTCGGGGGTTCTCTCGAGGCCAAATCCAACGTACAAGTACAACGACATTGCTATTACCAGCAGATCCTACGCCGATGAGTTCAAAAAGACTCTGTCTGCAGACCAAAAAAGCATCTACGAGAAGATTTTGGACAGCTTTAAAGAAAAACTTGGCGTTCGGAGTGAAATATATCGGGTTCGGTAGAGAGAGGCCTGCATGCAGACTGATGAAACCATCAAGGCGTTCGAGGAACGAGTCAATAAATTCGTTACTGCCAGCCTTGACGGTTATAAGCCCGAGAGGCACGCAAGGGAGAAGTCCATTAGAGACGCTATCTGGGGCACCAACCGATTTTACCCATGGGAGATTGCTATCCTCGACAGTCCGCTGCTCCAGAGACTGCGGGACATTCGGCAGACGGGCTTGGCGTATCTTGTGTATCCGACTGCTGTACATAGCCGCTTTGATCACACCTTGGGTGTGGTAGCGGTTGCAAGCAGGATTGTCCGAAGCATTAATGACAAGTATCTACAACATAGAATCTCCTACCCTGACCATATGCAGGTTCGACTTTCGGCCATTCTTCATGACGTCGGCCACTCCTGTCTTTCACATACCTCCGAAAGTATCTATGGCTCGTTAGACGAATTTAAAGCGCTCACAAAATACGTGAACGACCAGTTCAAAGTTACCCCGAAGCCCCACGAGATAATGTCTTGGCTCATTGTTCGGTCTCAGCGATTCAAGGAGTTCATCAAAGAGTTGATGCAAAAGAAGTGTATGTCTGACTGGATGTATAGTTTGGATGATGTGGACATTATCGCAGGGAACATTATTGGGTTCCGGCAGAACCCAAAGGAGAAATTTCTCGCTGACATAATAAATGGGCCTATGGATGCTGACAAACTCGACTATCTTGTTCGAGACGCATACTTCGCTGGTCCTACAGTTGTCTACGACCTCGAGCGCTTCTTGTACAGTGTCAACGCTATCGAGTATCCTCGCGATGAGTCCTTTTCTGACGAAGGGACTGTAGTGCGCTTATCTATCCTGATAGAAGGCGTGACCGCCCTCGAGCAAATCATCATTAGTAAATTGATGCTTTTCTCATATCTTTACCACCATCATAAGATTCGATGCGTGGAGGGCATGTTTCACGAGGCACTGAAAAGACTGATTGAAGTTTCCAAAAGTAATCGTAAGGGCAAGCTGTTTCCTTTACTTGATCATCCGACTTCGTTCCTGCAGTTGTCCGACAGATCATTCTTTCCGCGCGCTTGGCTGGCAGAGATCGAGGGTGATAAGGTTGCGGGCGAAATTCTCAGAATGTTAGCCAGGCGCGAGCTTTACAAGAGGGCGCTAGTTATATCGCGATTGTTCATCAATAACATCGATACGAATGAGGCAGTGAAATCAGGCTTTGAGAAGCTGCTCCGTTGCGGCAAGGATCCGGTAGCTCGCGAAAGTTTACGGGATGAGATATTCGAGAAGGCGAAAAAGAAAATGAGTTCCAGACCTCACAAGGATCAAACACGTGAACTTCGCAAAAAGTTCAAACCCCGACATGTAGTTGTTGACATACCAGTCTCGCCGATGGTTGAGGAAGTAGTCGGGGTCATGGTGCCTCTCACGCGTGATTTGAGCGGGTCAACTCCTCAACATGTCCCCCTAAGCGAGATCTTCCCCATCGAGAAGTGGGTTGACGCATACAATGCCATCAAGTGGCGAGGGCACATTTTTGCCCTTGAAGAGGCTGTTCCATTCGTCTCCGCCGCCGCTGTGGAAATCTTGGCCGTTGAGCCATATCTGCTTAAGTTCACGCATCAAGCGACGGACCTTTGTAAGATTACAACCTCCATTTCGCCAGACATCCCGCTGATCCCTATGAGTTAGGGAAATTAAAGGGGTCGGGAACCTTTTCGGTCATAAATGATTATAAGTTCTTCAGCCGCTGCTGCCTGTCGTAATCTTTCAGCGCCGCAATTATATCCCCCATATCACCGCCCATTATTTTATCCAGACTGTAAAGCGATAAGTTAATTCTGTGGTCGGTCACGCGATTTTGCGGGTAGTTATATGTTCTGATTTTTTGAGACCTGTCGCCTGAGCCGATCATCGTTTTACGTTGCGAATCGCGCTCGGCCCTTTTTTTGCTCAGATGATATTCGTAAACCCGGCTCCTCAGCACCCGCCACGCCTTAGCGCGGTTCTTATGCTGGCTCTTCTCATCCTGCATACTGATAGTGATCCCCGTTGGTATATGTTCGAGCTTGATAGCGCTGCTGACCTTGTTTACGTTTTGTCCGCCCGGCCCGCTCGACCTGCTCACATGCTCGACTACCTCATCAGGAGCTATCTCGATATCAAGCTCCTCCGGTTCCGGCAATACCGCCACAGTCGCCGCTGATGTGTGAACTCTGCCCTGCGATTCCGTCTCCGGCACCCTTTGCACTCGATGCCCCCCGCCCTCATACCCTAATTCAGACCAGATACCGGGGGCCTTGATACCGAATATCACCTCGCGAAAACCGTTCTTTTCAGATGCGCTAAAGTCAAGCTGCTCAACTTTCCACCTCCGGCTCTCAGCATATCGTGTATACATATTATACAAATCGCGCGCGAACAAAGCCGCCTCTTCACCGCCCGTCCCTGCCCGAATTTCAATTATCACCGAGTCAACATCCATATCGTCGGCCATTATCAGAGTGTTTGTAATTTCCTTAAGCAGGGTGTCCTTTTGGCCTTCAAACTCTTCAAGCTCTTCTTTTGCCAGCTCCTTAAAGTCCTTGTCGGCCCCCCCGTCGTCTAATATTTGCTGGGCCTCTTCAATCCCGGCCACCGCCTTTTTATACCGGCCGTATTTCGTAACCATCGCTCTGAGCTTGCCCTGCTCTTTAGATAGTGCTATCAGCTTATTAAGGTTACTGGAGACCTCCGGATCGGCAATCAGCTTCTCGATTTCATTAAAGCGAGCATCGATTTCGTCGAGTTTTGCTAATAAACTATCGTTATTGTCAGCCATAATTACGTTCCGCTAAAAGTGCTCCTGCGAATCTCCTTGCCTAATCCAGCTAACACGGGGCTTTTCTACGCTGCTGCAAATTGTCTGTATTTGGCCGCCTGGCTCGCACCCGTGTTAAAGCTGTGCCAGCGCTCTAACAGATGCAGGCAAAAGAACGAAAGCCCCCGTCCTGACGCTTTCAGAATGGGAGCCCGAATTGTTACCTGTATAAAAAGCTATTGTTGCTGGTCTTTTTTGGCCTTCTGTTGGTAGCTTGTGCCGTATTTCTTTTGGAAACGCTCTATTCGCCCGGCCGTATCCACATATTTCTGCTTACCCGTATAGAATGGATGGCACATTGAGCAGATTTCTGCGTGGATCTCTTTGGACGTGCTGCTGCTCTCAAACGTATTACCGCAGCCGCAGTGAACTACCACTTTTTCATACTTTGGATGTATCTTGTCTTTCATAACTTAAATGCTCCGAAATACCTTAAACTCCGCATTCTACCACTATTCCCGCACATTTCAACAAAAATTTCTACAAAATTCTTTACGGGAGCTATTTTCTCGGCCGTGGCAGGAGCATTGACACTTGTTTTTTGTACCCCTTATAGGTTTCCCCATATTGGCTCATCATATCCTTTTCCTCCAGCAGGATACCAATGAAAATATAGCCTGTCGTTCCAATAGCAAATACAAGATGACCTATGGACATTTGTGGTGTTGCCCAAAAGGCGATTATGAAGCCCAGATAGATCGGATGACGAACGAATTTATAAAATGCCGGCGTCTTGAATTCTAAGGCGGTATATTCCCTGCCTCGCAGATATAGGTAAACCTGCCGTAATCCAAAAAGATCAAAATGATCAATCAGGAAAGTAGAAACAAGTACGGCCAGCCAGCCAATCCAGAAAAGCCCCGATAGAATGAAATAACCGGCAGCACTCTCGACATTCCAAACCACACCCGGCATCGGTCGCCATTGGTGGAAAAGTAGAACCAGCAGGCCACTGCTCAACAGCACATAGGTACTGCGTTCAGCAGGTTCAGGAACAATCATGGTCCACCACTTCTTAAATCCCTGTCGTGCCATAACACTGTGCTGGATAGCGAACAGGCCAAGTAGTATGGCGTTGATAAGCAGGGCCTGACCGAAAGGCACTTCCGCCCCGGAATCAATTGACTTGGAAACAACAACATTGCCGACAAAGCCGATTGCGTACAGGAAAGTTACGAAAAAAATTATATATGCAGCTACCCCGTAAATGAAGACAATTATTCTACCCATTGCCAGACCCCCTTTCTTTTGCCGTAATAGTACCCATACTATGAATGATAACCACTCGGCATTCAATGAAAATCAGGGCCGGCCCTGTTTTATATATAGGGGAATGCCCTATAATCAATATTAAATCGAAATGAGTTTACCCAGAGTTTATCCAGAGCTTGTCCCCGGGTGTACTTACATGGCTCTTCTGCCGGGGAAGAGCTGCTCACCTGGCCCGCAACAGGGGAATATTAGATCACATGCTTTGGAGTTTACCCTCGGGTGTGCTTACCTGCTTTTCTGCCGGGGGTCGAGGGCTGCCCCTCTGCCGTTGAGATTAGTCCCTGCTGTCCCCATGCGAATACCGCCACTCAGGCAGGCAAGACCGGGGAAGTGGGGGGTGTCAATGCTTTCTGGGATAATGCGTTGCCAGCCAGCGGATATCGACATTGTCGGAGTCGCTCAGTCCGGCCATATCAGGATAGCGGCTCCCATTCCGTATTTCATTGGACCAGCGCTGCGTTCGCGGATCTTCCCAGGTCTTTTTCGCCGAATGGCCGTCCGCATACCCAAACATGGTCACATTGTTGTGAAAGACAGCGATGGTATCGATCAGGATGAACTGATACGGGTCGAACGCCCACGCATCCATGTTATAGTCTCGATTGTCATTTTCTTCGACAATGATGTAGGTAGAGCTGGCTTTCTTAATATCCGTTATCCTGACTAAACGCTCGCCCCCCGCGGCCGACCCATACCTGCTGGTCAGTGCCGAAGCCGGTGCGTTCAGATGATAAGGCAGGGAGTAGGTTCGGTAGCCGCCGGTGCCGCCATATCCGGGATAAGTCGGCGCTCTTACGAAACGCTTGTCAGTCGGACAATTCATCAGCTTCGCTTTCTTGTAGTATGGAAACAACGTCCCCGTTTCAATCCCGCGAATTTCCTCCTCAGCCGTAAAGTTGGATGTCTTCGCATCACCTGACACAAGGTCTCTGGGCGGCCCGACCCAATCATATCGGGGATTGCCCGTAATGCCCGTCATCGGGCCGCACATCATGTAGTCATTGTCTTCGGCATACATCGTCCAGGCCAGAACCAACTGCTTTTCATTCATCAGGCAAACGGAAGATCCCGCCTGTTGTTTTGCGATGTTCAATGCCGGCATGAGGATCGCCGTAAGCAGCGCAATAATCGCAATGACCACTAACAACTCAATCAAGGTAAAAGCGTGTCGTTTGGAATTCATTACTTACCTCATTTTACCTATGATTCCCCATACACACTTCTCTGAAAAACTCCTGCATGCTTCAAGTTCCATAGTAGCAAAATCTCAATTAGATTTCAACAATTCTCTGGCAAGTGAAACAAGCTAAATACCAATATTGAAGCACAGCGGAAATCCCGACCACTCGGGAATTAATAGTAAATCATCAATTAAAAGAGTCTACCCCCGAAAACAGCAAAGTACTAAACATGTTGAATAAATTCATCCAACTTTTTCATAGGAAGGTTGAGCTTCCTGCACCTGTTAATTTGGCAAAGGACAGTATTCAAGATTCTATAGATTGTTTGAAAGTTTACATAGAATACACTCTGTTTGATTTAGAGGCAACGAGAAGAGAAAATGAGATGTTGAAGAGGCAAATCAAAGAACTACAGTAGTTTTGACATATTCTATATTGCAATCGCAAAAATTACAAGTAGGACAGCACCAAGCATTATGAAGAGTGCTATCTGTCTTGCTCGATCCGGTACTTTATATCCGCATCTTAGACAGCGAGCATGTGACCCGGAACTCATTGTAGCTCCACATTCTGAGCAATTTATTAACATCTTCTTCACCCTATAAAGTTGAATATTTTGATTTCTTGACTTCTACTTTCCTGTCTTTAAAGTATGCTTTCTTTTTGAGCAAATCAAAATGAAAAATCATCAAAATATTCAAATTTTTATTCAAAGCTAATTTTTCTGGATGATAGGCCTACCAAAACAAAAGCCTTGTAGCATACGAGAATTCACTCCTTCATGAAAGCTTTGAACTCCTGAACCGCCTTCTCCATATCAGGTTCAACAGAAGTCTCTATAAGCCAGATAAGATGCAACTTATAATCACCGTCTTGAATAAGAACTTCCTTACTGATGTGCTCAAGGCCTGCTTGCTGCCAAACAAGATTCTCCCAATTAGGAACAAACTCACGGATTTGGTCTGGACTGACTTCCTCCTGGTTTAAATCCAAGAATTGGTTGTCGCTTTTGTTATCTGTGTGGCGTATCTGGATTTGCCATTCACATTCTTCAAAACTAACATTAAGAAACATTCCCATAAGACCCGCTTCTGCTTTTCCAGTCATGTTCTGCTCCCTGATAAGAGGAATAAAATCTAAATTTGATGCCGCAATTCATCGAAAATCTGCCAATTATCCTTGCATTGGTTTTCCAAAGGCTCGTTCATCATAAAATTCTTTGTGTGAAGAATCTACTAATATTTCATCAGGTATGTTTTTCAATAGTGCATATTCTTCAACTAAAGGCTTAAATTTCTCTCGTCCAATATAACCCAAACAATTGTAAAACAAAAGAGCCAATTCATTGCTTGATAATTGAGCTCTTATCAGGTTTGTATATAAACGCTTATCCTCTACAGCACTGCTTTTTACAAATTTAATTATATTATAAAGATTTCGAAAATAGTGTCCAAGATCAGCTTGATGCTCCTCAAAGAGCATATCGTTTGCTTTTGCTATTTGATCTAATTTATTGCCAGTAGTTGAGAATGCTATAAAATGACTACGAAAGCGCTTATAAAAATATTTGAAGCAATTTCGACCTTTAGTAACAATGGCTTCGCCATGTTTGTGATTAAGCAACTCTATAGAACGAACCAATTCACTGTGTAGACGCAGTAACTCAAAGAAAGTGTTTTCGAAATTTTGCTTCTGCATAGTTTCATTTTGTGCTTCAAGTTGTAACTTCTGTCCTTTAAGTTCTTCTCTGGTTTGTTTGAGTTCAAGCCTTTGTAATTTAAGTTCCTTATGTTGAAGATATATGGCATAAATAAGTGCTGAAAATGCTAAGCCTGAAAAAAGTGTATTGAGTCCTCCAAAGAGGTCTCCGAATTGACCACGTGTAGTCCACTCTTCTATACACCTAATAATCGCAATCAAGTAAGCTAACCATAAGGCAATAATAAATATTATGAAAATCGCCAGTGGAAACCATCGTATTTTAATCCGGTCTTCATCTGATTTGTTTGGTTTCAATATACTCATGCACTTTCAACTCCCAATCGCCAATATGTATTCGAGTACATCGTACGCTATCTTATCTCCTCTATACAACGTACTATAACCCACCCAACATCAATTGTAATCAAAAAATACTTTGTATCTGGTATATTTATATGCTAATACTATTTGGTATGGTTGACATAGAAACAGTCTTGGTTTTAGGTGCCGGTGCAAGCATGCCTTTTAGCTTTCCCTCCGGCAAGAAACTTGTAGCTTTAATTAACGATATGCTTAATGGTGACTCGCCAACAGTAGATCTTTTAAAGAAGCATGGCCATGAGAAGGAGCATATTTGGAATTTCAGAAATACTTTGGTTTTATCTGGACGCTCTTCGGTTGATGAATTTCTTGAATATCGCACCGATTTTCTCGATATCGGTAAAGAAGCAATTGCTGCGGCATTGTTGCGTTTTGAGCAAACAGCAAACCTTTTTAATGTAAAGAAGGACAATAATTGGTATCAATATCTTTTCGGCCTGCTCAATACTTCGTTTGATGAGTTCGATCAAAATAAACTTGCTATTATTACCTTCAACTATGACCGGTCGTTTGAGCATTATTTGTTTACGGCTTTGCAACATGCTTATAATAAAAATGACGAGGAATGTGCTGAGAAATTAAACAAAATCCCAATAGTCCATTTACATGGTAAACTCGGAAGACTTCCGTGGGAAAAAACACGCTATTCGTTAGTTCCATATGATACCCCAAGATATCCCGATAAATTGGGATTATACGTTGGCAGAGGTGGTGTAAATATAAAGATTATACATGAGGACATCAAAAAAGATCCGGAATTCAAGCAAGCTTTCGAATTGCTTATTGCTGCCAAACGCATCTGTTTCTTAGGTTTTGGATTTAATGAAACAAATCTGAAAAGATTACGAATTGAATCATTGTGTCAACCAGATGTACCTGACAAAGATATATGCGGCACTTCATATGGCTTATCCCAAAGACAACTCCAACTGGTAAAAGGGTACAAAAAAACTCCGAACCGCCTTATTGATCTCTATTCGCAAAAGATTTACGATTTTCTTTATAGTAATCCTAACGCAAGTTTGGGATAAATATCCTCTATGTAAAGTAAATTCCGCAACTGCTATCTATTTTTTACTTCAATCGAGTTGGTTCTGTCTTATTAGGCTCATTAGGATCTACAAACCAAGCACCTTCTCATGATTCTGTGGGAGCAGATACTTTCTGATTTGGCGATACCATAACAACAATAAGAGCTGGTACAGCTACCATAAGGATAGGGATTGGATGTGCCTTGCCTTCAGCAGCACAAATTACTAACAAAAAGTATACAAAATCGAGCAATTTTCAGTCAAAAACGCTCACACCAAAAAACAAAAATAAAATATTTCCAAAATTTTTATCTCCTTTATATATAACGTTTTACGAATATAGAGCCCAAAAAAAATGCCCGAATTTTCGGCTCAAATCTGCACACCCGTCTAATTATAGAGGGAGTGTTTTTTTACTCCCTTAGTTTACCCAAGCTTGTCCCCGAGAGTTGCCCCCATGGCTAATAACAGGGGGAGAGCTACTCACTTGGCCTACAACAGGGGGCCTAAGCCCACAATATGAAATACGAAATCTGAGATATGAAACACCAAACTTTAGCTCACTTTAGGCACTTTAGCTCACTTTTCACTAATTTTCCCTCTACAACTGTAGAGAACTCTCTACAAATCACCCCTTTTTATGCAAAACAAACCCAATTTCAGAAATGACAAAATGAACATAACCATAGACATGACAAGCAATTACAAGATTTTCTGCTGCTCACCGGGGCCAAAAAACAAACCCAATTCAAACCCAATAAAGCCAAAAACAAACCCAATTCAAACCCAATTTAACCCAAAACAAACCCAATCAAAGCCAATCTGTAGTGAGCTTGCCGAACCTATTTCCAAAAGTCCAAATCAGCACGGCAGTTCATTGAAAAACTACATTAAAAAATGCTACGAATATTTAAACAATTTGTTAATATACCCCCCGTTTTTAATCGATAATAGTATTGATTACGCACTATATGAGTTTCGAGGCACATTTATCAGTCAAAAAATGGAGAAGGTTAGTAATGCACATTAGGTACGCAGTTTCTACGATGGTATTTTGGGGACGTGAACACCCTCTTTCTTTCGAGCAGGAGTGCCAGTTCTTAAAGTCTATGGGTTTCGGCATAGAGTTATTGCCCACTATAAAGGGGCAGAGTGATTGTCGTTTCCAGAAGCGTAATTGGACAAGGCTCGTTAACGCTACAAATGATATGCTGGTGGTAATGCGTTCCCGCGGCGACAGTCCGACATTAGAGCAATGGCACGAACAAATCGAATGTGCAAAGCTGCTCGGTGCAAATATTGTAACCGACATGCAGAACATGGGCATTGCCGATGCTCCCGAGCTAAACGGCTGTGATTTTGCCATCGAGGTGGTGAAAATGGCCGAAGAGAACGATATCACACTATGCGTCGAAACCGGCCGGTTATCGACACTAAAACAGGTTGGCAAGAGATTCAAATCCGTCCGATATTGCCTGGATATAGGTTTTGCCAATCTGGATCGTGAATTTCCATTTAAAAAATATGTGGACGATTTAGCACCGAGAATATCTCATTTGCATTTGACGGATAATTACGGTCAAATGGACGATCACGAGCCCCCCGGCCTGCATGGAGGCATTTCACGTGAAAATTGGGATTATCTACTGAATGCTGTGAGCAAATATGATAATGATATCGTTGGCTCTTTTGAGATGTGTCCGTGTATGCCTGACGTCATGATACGTCAGGCCAGAGAGTTTTTGTTTGATGAGCTCAAATGGCCTAATCCTCCTCAAAAACAATCAAGTTATATGGATGCTTTCTATAATCCGATGTAGCTAAAGCGGTCCTATCGGAGCTGCCCCCCTTCTTTTGGGAGGTGGATAAACACATAGGGTACCCATTTTGGGTTATTCGCAAAATGGGGTCCCTATAAAAAGGCCGGGGACAAGGAAATCCTCGGCCTTTTTTAATCTCTTAAGCCGCCGCTTTCTCCGGCACCCGCGAAATATGATAAAATAGGTAATCTGCCTTTGTAAAGTGTTATATATCAGGAAGATACCAAAAAAAGCTTGACAATTTCAGAAAAAACTTGTATATTATATTATTCTTTTGCTCAAAACTGTTCTGTTCTTTCGGAGGTATATAGGATATGAAAATCGTTATTAATCTACTGATAATTGCTATTTTGTTTATTGGCGGTTGCGCTTCAGGGCGCGCAGAAAGCCATTCCAGGGCAGGTTATAACTTTAGTATGATAGATTCGGTTGCCATAGTAGCAGTTGAAGGTGCCCTCCAAGGCCAGGCGGCCAAGAATCAGATTGCTGAATATTTTGAAATGGAACTCCTGAAGAAGGGTTATGCGCCAAAGGAGTGGTCCAATATTGCAGCGGCCCTTGAAGAAGAGGAAGTCCAGCCCTCGGACTTGAATACTGAGGCGGGTGTTGCAAAGGCCGCGGAAATTATTAATGTTCCTGCAATTCTGATAGTGAATATCCCCCACTTTGGCGATGAAATCTTTATTACGGCCAAGATGGTAGATGTCGCAGATGGCAGTGTTTTATGGATAGGCAGTGGTTCAACCAAAACCGGAGGATGGTTAGGTCTTGGAAGTGGATGGGGTGCCGGTGCAAGGCAAGAAAATGAACTATTCGGTGGTGTTCCAGGTGGAGTGATGGGCGGCGGCGTGGCAGTTCATGCTTTATCGCCTCAGGAAGCCGAACAGGTACAACGGCTAATAAGAAGGATGTGCAACACTCTACCGTCGAGGCTGACCACTGAATGGTAAGGTTCGTCGGGCAGGTACTGCTCTGAGCAGGATTTGAATTCAATTACAAAAGCTGAGGATGAAAAGCTATCCTCAACTATTTTTTGTAAACATATTATTTAAAGTTCATCCCCGTTTATTTGAAGCCTGGATTGTTAAATTTTGCAAAGCCCGCAAGCTGGTCGAAATCTATTTTCTCTTATCTTGTTCGTTGCCTATGATATAGCCTCCGGCGGCACCAACTCCAGCTCCAATCAGTGTTCCTTCGGTATCGCCCCCTATGGCCTGACCGGCAATGGCGCCAATCCCTGCACCGATAAGGGCACCGGTTTGAGCGTCACTCTCACAGCCGGAAATTAATAACAGACTTATGCTCACAGTAACCACCAACAAAATTGTTATCATTTTCTTAGTCATTAATAGCTCCTTTTATATATAAAAATACTTAAGCTACGTTGTTTTTGTTCGGCTGTTTGGACGGAATTTCTTTAACTTAAAGGAGCAAAACTGCGGACCAACATGGCTCATAAAAAGAGATGCATTTGTCCAGATAAAACAAAGCTGTGATTGTTAGGGCTTGATAAGAAAATCTTTACGGGATAGATATGCTTTAATACTGAGCTTTTTCATTTTGTGAAATTGTGTAAAAGTGCCAAAAGGCTGAAAAAACTTCAAAAATCCAGTCTGTTTATTGACGATAAACATCGAGAGGCTACAATGATTGTTGGTTATCTTAAAATCAAAACCTGTTGAGAGAGCTGAGTTGATTCGGAAAGAAAGATGAACGGAGTTAGATTTAAGAATCCTGTTATATTTACAGTTTTAGCACTGATAATTCTCCCATTTTTTGCAGGCTGTAACGCTCCGAAGGACCAATTAGCCGCTTTTAACGGGCATTTTTTAAGTTCAGACTATGAGAAATCAGCCCAATTTGCAGAGAAAAAGATAAGCAAAAAGAAGAACCCGAAGGGCGAGGATTTACTCTGGGCACTACAGCTTGGGACGGTTCAAAGGATTCAACAGGATTATACCAAAAGCACGGATTCCTTCGATAAAGCTGAAGAGATGCTTAAGTATTTCGATGAGCAGTCCACAATCGGCGACGGTATCGGCTCTACGCTCACAAACGATAATATAATTCCTTACAGAGGTGAAGAGTATGACGGCATAATGGTCAATGTTTACAAGGCCCTGAACTTTATGGCGGAAAAGAATTTTGATTTGGCCAGAGTGGAATTTAATCGTGCTCTTGACAGGCAGAGACGAGCGAAAGAAAAGTTCAATGAAGAAATAAACAAACTCAGTGCCGAGCTGGAAAAGGAGCAGCAGCAAAACGAATTTTCGAAATCCAATGTTGACAATCCCGAAACGGCTGAGCTGCTGGCTCAAAAATATCCCAATCTCCGTAATTTCGAAGCATATCCTGATTTCATTAATCCTTTTGCGACTTACCTGGCGGGTATATTCTTTAATCTTGTTTCCGACCATTCCAAGGCGGTGGATTTACTCAAAGAATCTTATGGTATGGTCGGAGATAACGGCTATATTGCCGAGGATCTCAGCGTTACCGAGAATATACTCGATGGAAAAGGCCGACTGAAAGATACGATATGGTTGATATTTGAGAACGGGCTGGGGCCTGTAAAAAAAGAACTCAGGATGGATATTCCATTATTCGTTGCGACAGATAATGTTAAATATGTCGGAATTGCTCTACCGGAATTATATTTCAGAAGCAAAGCTCACCAGTATCTGATTGCAGAAGTTGACGGCAATGATTATGAAACTCGCCTGGTTTCTGATATGGACAGGGTGATCCAGATGGAGTTCAGTAAAGATTATCCTGGAATTCTGACAAGGGCCATTATATCAACTACCGCAAAAGCCGTTGCACAGTATGCTCTTGAAAAACAAGACTCTTCTAAATCTTCGATTGCTTCTATATTAATGGCGGTGTACAGTTATGCAACAACTGCCGCTGATGTCAGGATATGGACCTCATTGCCGAAGGAGTTTCAGGTTGCCAGGTTTCCAAAGCCGAAAGATGGGAAATTAAAAGTTAAACGACCCGGTTCGGCTCCTATTGAAATTAATATTCCTGATTGTAATAATGCGATTGTATATGTTAGAATAACCACCAGTCAGGCAGAGCCGATATTTGAGGTTATGACTTTTTGAATCTATATTTTTTTTGGAGATAAGAAAATGAAAATAATTACAAATATACTGCTTATAGCTCTCGTGTTTACATTTGCGGCATGTGATCAGCAGCCGGCACAAATTCATGTCAGAGAAGGAATAAGAAGCGACGATCTCGGCAATAATATCGTGACTCGTCCGGTAGTTCAATTCTTCAGCGCACTGATAGGAGAAGGTATAGAAATCGACGAAGCCATTTTAGGGCGAAACGACACCGGATTTCTTGAGCTTAATATCAACGGGCACAACCGCTCATACAATACCAAACGGTTCAGATATAAAATCGAATGGCTCGATGCGAACGGTTTGATGATTCAAACCAAAACAAGTACATGGCTGCCGCACTCGGCAACGGGTAAATCCTCGTTTAGCATTAAGGCCGTTGCGCCCAGAGTGGAAGCTGAAGATTTCAGAATGGATACTAAAAAGTGGGAGTAAATTATGAAAACAAAAATGCCAGTAATTATCACATTAGCAGGTCTTTTAATCGCAGGATGCGGCAGCTCGGAAACCGTAATGATTGACACTGCCAACGATGATGGCAAGCCCGTTATGGGCCTGGATTATCGGGATTTTAACCAGGCCGCCAGCGAAATGGTTCAGTCGATGATTAGTTCAGGAAGGCTTAAAAAGTCGGGCGGTGGAAGATATGTTATGACCACCGCCAGAGTCACTAACGATACCATGCAGCGAATCGATACCGACCAGTTGATGGCAAAGATTGAACAAGAGCTTATGAACAGTGGACAGGTTGTAATGACGGCAGCGGTAGGAGGCAAAGGCGCCCCGGACGAGATGATTTACGAGATGAGAGATATCAGAGACTCGGCAACGGGAGACGAATTCAAACAGGAAACCCTTGCCGGCAAAAGAACGTTAGAAGCACCCGAGTTGAGTACATCGGGGAAAATTCAACAGAGAAACATTCGTTACGATCGTAACCGCCAGCAGGTCGAATATTATTTCCGGCTCAGGGTGACGGATTTAACGACCGGTCTGGTATTCTGGCAGAATGAAACTATTATCGGCAAACGGGGAAGTAATCGGTCTGTGTCGTGGTAACAGTTTTACTTTATAATATTGTCAAATATTAAGGTGGGATTAAAGATGAAAAAGATATACATGCTCCTGCTTGTGGCAGCTTTGGTCTGCCCGAAGGCGTTTTCCGCTCCTATAACTATCGTTCGCCAAACAAAAGGCCAGGGTGTTACGAGAGAACAGGCGATTGATAAAGCCTTGTATCAAGCCGTAGCTCAGGCCAAAGGTATTGCGGTCAGTTCGGGAAGGTATGATTTCGGCTTCCAGTCCTCCGGTGTGGGAATTGACACTAAAGACACTGGTAAATCAATCGAGTTTGATTCCGTATCTGTCCAGGCGGGCGGTTCAACCCGGCTGACTGATATCGCAGGCTGGGTCAAATCTTACGAAGTTATCGATGAACAAAAAATCGATGACAGGACCTACGAAGTAACAATTAAGGCATGGGTTTATGACTACGAAGACCCCGAACAGACCAAACGGCTCAAGCTTGCTATAATGCCTATTCAGACACTCTATGACTCCTATCGATTCGGTAATTATGTTCCTTCTGCGGTTGAAATGTCTCTAAAGCTTTCCCAGCAGTTGAGCGCTGGTATTACTCAGACAAATAAATTCGCTGTCCTGGACAGAGAGTATATATCTGAATTTGCCCAGAACAGAAATATTCTTATCTCCGATGATTCACCCATCGAAGAAAAGGCCAGACTTGGCCAGGTCCTCGGCGCCGATTATATGATTGTAGGAACCATATCCAACGCAGGACTTAAAATCAAAGAAAGAGCGTCCAGGGCTATCGGCCGAGCAATCAGGGAGTACGAAGTTGATTATGTTTTTGATTATCGTTTGATAGTTGCCCCGACAAGGCAGGTCAAACTGGCCGACACTGTTAATATTGCTCTTGAAAGAGACCAGGTCAGAGTGCTTGTGAAAAGATGGAGGCCTGAAGACCTGGATTACAGAGAAATGGTTGATAACCTTACAGCAAGAGTTGCCAAACAGGTTATCGATAGTATTATCGACAGGCTTTACCCGATACGAATCGCAAGTAAAAATATAACAGGTCAGCTTATCATCAACCAGGGCGGTAAAAGAATCTCAAAGGGCTCTGTACTGGATGTTTTCGTTCAGGGCGAAGAAATTATTGACGTCGATACGAAAGAATCATTAGGCCGGACTGAAAGCCATATCGCAACAATCGAGATTGAAAAAGTAACGCCGACAATCTCATACGCCAGGCTTGTAAAAGGAGACCTCGACAAGATTTCCGTAGGTTTGATTTGCAGACTGAAAAAGGTTGTGCCTGAAAAGTCCGGAGGTTCCAGGAGGAGCGGTATCAAAAGAACTCCGCAAGGCGGAGTAAAATTGCCCTTTGATTAATTTTATTCTTGCACAAAAAACGGGATTCATTTATCCGGTTGCCGACAGAAAAGCCTCGATGTTCTCCGTGGGAACATCCGGAGGCATACCCCCGCCGCAGGACAGGATAATCCGGCCCTTGTCGCTTACCGATTCGAGTTCCGTTTTGATGCTGCTGCACACATCTTCGGGCGTACCTGCTGCAAGGACATCTCGTGTGGGGATGTTTCCGAGCAAAGTGACAGCGTTGTTAGTAAGTTCCTTCATCTTGGCGAGGGTGTGCTGGAAGCTGAAATTGAAAAGATTCACGCCGATTTCTGGGAGGTATGGTGCGCAAACAAGTCCGGCGGCGTCGTTATGAAAAAATTTCACGTTAACATCAAGTGATTGGAAAATGCGTTTCAGATATGGCATCGCCGCCTCTTTGAAGTCTTCCTTACCTAAAAAGCCTACGATGTCATCGAGAATAAATATACCGTCAATGGATGGAAAAGTCCGGGCCTGGAGGTCGAGCCAGTCGATTATAAAATCCGTTATGACCTCGAGAAACTTTCTGGTTTCGTCAGGATTGGTTCGAATGGCCATAAGGAATTCGGTGCTGCCGGCCAGGAACGAAGCCACGTTCAGCGGCCCGCGTGCAACTGCAAACTTAATATTATGGCCTGCCTGTTCGATTCGGCTTTGGTAGTGCTTTAGGCGATTGAGGACGAATGGCAGCAGGCCGTCTGTTTTGGGGTTCGGTTTGTTGAGAGAGTTTACCTGCTGAATATCGGTGATAATTTTATCCGCATAGGGCAGCTCGTTTTCCTGCCAGGAGCATTTCGCGCCGAAAGCAGACGGCTCCGTGCACATTCCGAACTCGGCCCAGAATCCCGGCAAAAACATAATATCCGGAAATTGTTCGATGGCCTTGAGATTGGCCTCGAACCACATCTGTTCGTTAGAGAAATAATCGATGACGGACATACCCGCCCAGCCCGGAAGCCAGGGGCTGTCGATAATAAAACCCACCGGTAGCGGCACAATCGATTCACCGTTTATAACGGCCAGCAATTTGTTCCACTGTTCAGTTGTCATGCTGTTTTAGGCTTTTTACGGACAAAATGCACGACGAGACAAAGAACAATAAAGCCGACGAGCAATCCGATTCCTTTCCACTGCAACTTCGACCAGAGACTCCAGACGCTTCCGAATGATGCCGCACCGGCTGCCAGCGACATAAGGACATTCCAGAGAATGCGTTTGCCTCCGCTGGGCATGTTGTTGCCCATGAAGGTCTTCTGGTTCATCAGCAGGAAGAAAGCGAAGTATGCGATAGGCAGCAGAACCATTGCAAAGACTGATGTCGGCACGGCAAGCCAGGGTGCGGCGTCTTTCCAGAAAAACGGCCCGAGCGCCCCGACCGATACCATCAGACTTCCGAATCTCTGGGTCCAGCCCCTCGGTGGCCTGCCCAAAAGCTCACAGAAGCAAAGACCATTGATTGTCATCAGCATCGTCGCCGCACTCATAGCCATGCCCATAACACCTAAGCCGAATACATACTGAGAAATAATAGGCCCAGTCAGTGGTGTAAGCGTGTCGGCCAAGTTGAAAGCGTCGCGCTTGACGAGGATAGCCGCCATTCTTTTGTCTGCCCAGGGCAGAGCTTGCGACTTCTCCTGCACCTGTTCCGTGGTGAGCTTAGCGAATTCCTCAACACCTATTTCGTGTTTGAGTCTGCTTGCAAGAAGTTTCTTGTAGGGGCCTACGAGATTTGCGGCCGGCTTGGCAGTTATCTGACCGCCCGACTCGTCGGCAACGAGGCCAACTGCCGGCTGACCGTGGAACTGGCTGCTTGAAGCGATCACAACACACCCTGTTGCGATAATAAACGGGATGAACAGGCCGGTTGAAAGGTCGAAAATCGCCAAACCACGGAAGTGTTTGTCCCAGCCTTTGCGGAGCATGGAATAGGGCAGAAGGAATGTCATGTTAATACCTACTGCTGTTGCTGCGGCGCTTATCATCACGTCACGCTGCTGGCCTACAATCATATTAGTCCAGAAAGACTGGAACTGTTCGGAAACTTGTTCGATGTGAATTATTATATAATCCGTCGGCTTGACGAACAGACTCAGGTCGGGAATCATGCCGCTGAGAATTTCGCCCCAGCGAATCTTTCCTTCGATGCTGAGCTTGATGACGACGCCGAGGAAGCACATCACAATCATGCTGACGATTGTCTTAATCAGAATCTCGAATATCTTCGTACCCTTGCCGCCGGCACCATATGTCAAAGTAAATGTGAGGCAGATTGCGAGGAAGATTGCACCGGCGATCATTTTACTGGGTACTTCCGCCATGGCTTGCGTTCCGAGAATTCCGGGCAGGATGTTCTGGCGCAGTGCTGCGGTTCCCAGGGCAAACTGTGGAAGTGACCATACGAGATTTGCCATCATCGAGGCAATCAGCCAGCCCCAGCCTAATACCGGGCTGACATGGTTGTTAATCGCTCGCAACGGACGTTCTCCGGATGAGAGTGTTACATAAGCGATGGCGCTCATCATAATAATGCCCAGGATCATCGCCAGTGGTTGGAGCCACATAAAGCTGAAGCCGACCAGCACGCCCAGATACAAACTCGACGACAGCGAGCCGCCGCCTAAGGTGATACCGCTCTGCAGCCAGCCGGGCCCTGATAATTTCATATAAGCCTTTAAAAGCGCCCCTTTACCTTTGCGCTGACCATCCAATATCAGTTGGCGGTCCTTTTCGATGTGCGGGTTCATGTGCATCACTTGCTGGGCCTGAGGCTGCGGAGTGCTCAGGGGACTTTGTTCAGTTTCGTTTGGCGACATATATTTACTCTCCTGTATTAAACATTCCTACCTGTGTTCTCTTAGGTACTCTTAGACAGAATATATTCTTTTGTTTTTAAGACTGCTTGAGGGTCTGTTTCAAACGGCAGACATCCCGTCCCAATGCAAACTTTCCCTCTATTGTTGGCCAGTTCGAATATTCTGTCAACTTCCTTTTCTACGTCTCCGAAATTTTTCGAAGTCATTGGTCTCGGGTCCATATTGATTCTGACCATCACGTCGGGGTGTTCCTGCATTATGTTCATAAACAGTTTTTGGTCCGTTCCGGCCGGGCAACAGACATATCCGGTTCCCGTTTCAAGAATCGAATCAAGGATAGGGGCTGTGTCACCACCGATAATGCAGGGAACAGGATGGCCGACAAGTGCCGCTGTTTTTTTCATAGTTTCTTTGAGAGCGTCAAACTCGATATTTTTGAAGTCCTGAGGCGATAATAACGGAGGAGTTGCCGCCGATTCGAAGAATGCGATATCCAGACCCTGGCGAACGACTTCTTTGCAAAACTCGACCTGCCCGGCCACGAGGTGACTTAGCATACGGGCAACCAGGTCTGGGCCGGTCATAATCTCGCACAACAGGTTCTCGAAGCCCATTAGATTTGTAGCCAATGAGAATGGCCCGCTCAATGGAACTCTGACATCTGCCTTGTGACATTTATCAGCAACACGTCTTGCGGCTTCTATTACCATCGGAATACGACCATCGGTTTTTGAGTTAAACGGCTCCAGGGTCATTAGTTCTTTTGAAGTGGAGTATGGATGCCTGACAATGGCGGGAACTCCGGTGCCGGCGGGCCTGTCAACTGTTGCGCCGTACGCTTCGGCTTCAAGATTGTAAATGTCGATACCTACTACGATAGGGCGATGATTGTAGAGGTGAAACGTTTCAATGTGAGCTTGCGATAAAAGCCGGCCGTTGCGCGATACTTCCCAGGGGGATTTGCCAATGACTCTGGCGGCGTGTTCATATACTGAAGGACAAAACTGCACGTGCTTTGATTCCTTTCTTTATAAACATAAGGGCGTTAAAGTTTGTTTCTGCGTTCAATTTCCCGAATAACCGCCGAGTTGTCCAAATCTCCGTCGCCTGCTTCGATTGCCTTTTTCAGGACATCCAGGTGTACCTTAGACAATGGCAGTTCCTGACCGAGCTTTTCAGAGTACTTTAGAATAATCGAAACGTCCTTGTGGTGCTGGCGAAGTCTTGCTTGTGCGGTGAAATTACCTTCTAACATCTTTTTGCCCTTGACGTCCATAGCGGCCGAGTAAGCGGGCGTAACTTTTAGCAGCTCAAGAAAGGCCTTTGGGTCGAGGCCTAGTTTGCTCGCAAAGACAAGCCCTTCGGCTAATGCCAGGCGATTTAGACCAAGAATCAAATTACTCGCGAGCTTGGCCCGGGAGCCGTTTCCCGAAGCGCCTAAGTAAAATATCTCTGCGCCGAGCTTTTGAAAAATATCCATACACTTTTCATACGCGGTTTTATCACCACCGACTATAAAGGTTATCTTTTTGTCTCTGACCTGTTGACTGGAGCCGGAAAAAGGGGCGTCCAGAAAATAAATATCCCTTTTTGTGAGACGTTGTTCCAGAGCCGCCGTTTCTTCAGGGTCTCCGGTGGTTGTATCAATTATATATTTCGGGAGTCTCTTTGATTCCAAAATACCTTCGGGATCTTCGACAACTTTCAGCACTATATCTGTATTCGGGAGTGATAGTATGATTCGGTCTGTTTGTTCGGCCACCTGGGCAGGATTATCTACGGCTTTTCCACCCAGCCGCTCAAGGTGTTCGCATTTTGCAGGGGCAATGTCGAAACCAATAACATCGAACTGCTCGGCAAGCAGGCGCTCTGCTATCGCCTCCCCGACAAGGCCAAGACCAATAAGTCCGATTTTAGATGTCACTCTATTGCCCTTACGTTTTATTTGAGTATTGCCACCATCACAAGGACACAGGCCAGGCAGATTGCTAATGTTATCACAAATCCGACCCAGGATTGGCGTGATGGCTTAACGAGGAAAAGTCCGCTGCCGGTCAGGAAACGTTTTTGCTGAGGGACGGCTTCGTCAAGCGGCAAAGCCAGTTTATCTTCCTGGCCGATAGGAGTATAAATTTTCGTGAAGAATTTTTCGATTGTCTCACGGCTCGGCGGCTTTGTTATAAGGCTGCCTATAACACCGGCGAGTACGCCAACGACGATTGGAACACCAATGGTGATATCCCGGCTGCAGCCGAGAACGTAACGGCTAATCAGGAACGTGCTCGAAGCCAGAATCGTACTGGAAAACATTCCTGCTGCGTTCATGCGAGGCCAGAGGATTCCCATTGCCGTGGAGATACCTACCAGACTGAGGATGTTGAAATAATCGAGGATTGCTTTGACGAGGTTGCTCCTCATCAGAATCGCCGCGGCAAGTGCCGAAAAAGCGATGAAAACACCAATAATACGGGTCATGCGCACCAACTGCTTCTCGTCGGCGTTTGGATTTACGAAAACGCGGTATATGTTTTGAGAGAAAAGCCCCGCGACTGTCACCTGCACCGCATCGCCGCTGGACATCGCGGCAGCCATCACACAGGCGAGCATTATACCCTGAAGCCCGGGGCTGAGTAATCCGCGGATTGCATCGCCAAAGGCAGCGTCTTTCCTTATCTCCGAACCCGTGTTGAGCAGGTATGCCAGCCAGCACAAGCCAAGTACGCACCAGCCAATTGTGCACACGCGTTTGAGGATGTTGCCGTATGTAAAACCTATTCTCCCCTCCCATTCGGTCTTGCCCGCCGCACATACACTCATCAAGTGCGGAAATGCCAGTGCAGTCAGCGGAGCATTGATACTTAGCAGAAGCACGGTAAGTAAGCTGAATTGTTTCGGGTCGAATAAGCTCAGGTAAGTGTTTTCCTGCGCTGTTAACGTCGCCCGCATACCGGCCAGGCCGTCCACACGACCCAGTGCAATAGGAATGGCAATGAACGACAGGGCGATAATCATAAAACCCTGAATCATATCGGTACGGATAGCCGCGATTATACCGCCCCAGTAGCTGTAGATTATGAATACCACCGTGGTGACAAATAAGATTCCAAAGAACCACATATCACTATTCTGCACCGTAGCTTTGCCCATCACGCCCTGTACGGTGCGGGTTGTCGCAAGCATGACTCCCGCTAAGAATACAATCATCCCGACCGACGCTACGATAATATACAGTACACTGGCAGACCTGCCGAAACGCTCCCGGAAAAAGTCGGCCATAGTCAGGCAGCGCATCCGCCGGATTATCGGCGCGATAATCCAGTAAAAGGGTGTCCCGAACAGCCACATCCACGAGACCCAGATACCGGACGCTCCGCTTACGACACCCTGGCTCATTACCCCCGCTACGTTGCCCGGATGCGTGCCGGCGCCGAACGCGTGCATTACCATCATCGGCCAGCCGAACTGGCGGTTGCCCAACAGGTAACCTTCCTGGTTGTGAATACCCTTCTTGCTCCACCAGCCCATCAGAAGCATTCCGGCAAAATAAAATACGAGCACAATCCAGATTGCGTAGTGTAAACCAAGAAACTCCATAGCGACTCCTTATCCGTGGTTCGCAATTTGTTAAAACGTTTGAATGGGAACTTCTGTCCCGGTTTTTTCAGCCGAGATATAAGCACTATAAATTGTCGAGATGCAGTCGGCGGCCAGGTTGCTGGTGCTTTCCAGAGTGTCACCATAAGCGATGGTCCTGTAGAAGGCCTCCATTTCCTGTGGATAGCCTGTGAACCAGTCCTCATCGGGCGATGGATTCGACCAGCCCTGTTTGGTGCCTGTTTTTTCCACTGTGTAAATATCGGCGAAATAAGATTCGACCGGGTTGTAAGTTGTCATCGCTGTGTTCGGATTGATATTGCAGATTGTCCGGTGATTGTTCGCCGATACTTCAAGCCAGTTGTGAACGCCGCCTAAAACGATATCGGAAGCAAAGATGTCGGCTATAGTGCCGTCTTCGAAGATAACGTGCATTAAGGAAAAGTCATCGATATCGTGGTAGTCGCATCTGATATGGCCTTTGTCTTCGAATTTTTCCAGCCGGGTAAGAGCGGCTGTGCGGGCGGATACTGCTTTCGGGCGTATCGGCTTGCCATTGCGTGCGTTTCCTTCAACGCATTTTAGATAAAGTGCCGCAGTCAGCGGGTGACATCCCTTGCCTATCATAACGCCGCCCCCGGAGAACTTCCAATGGGCATAAGTCGTGGCATGTGAGCCGGAGTGTGCCTCTTCGCCGTGCATCCATAGGACCTGCGCACCGGTTTTTTCGATAATCTCCCGCTCCTTTTGAATCGAAGGTGCATAAATCCAGTTCTCGGCGTACAGTATCCGGCCTTTGCTTTTCTTTTCAGCATCGAGCATCCTCTTGATACTCGCAAGAGAATGATCAAGTGCATTCTGCTTTGGGAAAGTATCGCCGTTGAAGTCGTCCGAGCCATCGCCGAAGTAGCCGGTGAGAGGTTTTTCCACAATGGCGAACTTGTCCTTCTCAAGGGCGGCTACCGCAATAGGTTCGTGGGCCACCGGCGGAGTACAGACGTGTATGACATCGACTTTATCGATTAACTTTTCCATGCTGTCATAAGCGGCAATGCCCCGTTTGTCCGCATAGGATTTTGCCTGCTCGGTGTCGGTTGAAAATATACCTTCGACCTCAACATTTGTGTCGTGGACTTTTTTCAAACATTCGAAATGAAATGTCGCGGCAAAGCCGGCACCGATAATGCCTGTACGAATGGTCTTCTTTTTCATCTAAGATTTCCTTTCGGGAAAATTCAAAATTCAAAATTCAGAGTTAGGGAGCATCCTGTCGCTGGTGTTTGCGAATATCAGTTAATGGCAATGCACCTCTGGGCCCGATTCTACTGCCGAAAATCTTTATACCGCCTAATCGGCCTCGGAATTGCCGGTCTTTGCCATTTTGATGGATACTTTCATTGTAGTTGCCGACGGTAAGTGTGCCGCTTCCTTTGCCCGTATCGCCGCGGTTATAACTGGTCGTTCTATAGAGCTTTGCCGGCGTATCGGCATCGCCGAAGTACCAGCGGACATTGTCCTTTGCTCTGGTTGCATCGTATGTCACTGCGAAGAAAGTCCACTTCCCGATACGCAGTTTTTTCGGCGGGCTGTCATTTTTAACACGGTCGGGCCATTCGTTGACCGCAAGGCGAAGCCGTCCATCCTGAAGGCAAACCATATCTATACCTGAGCGGTTATAGTTCAGGTTGAACACGATACGGTTACCGCCGCTTCCTGTCTTTAAGCTGGAGGGATTTGCCCAACCTAAAATAGTAAAAGACCGTAATCCTTCCATTGCCTCGATAGGTTCATCGCCGACAGAAATCCATTTCCATGGCTCTACGTCACCGAGGTCATAAAAGCCGTTTTTTGACCGGACGATTCTGCCATGAAGCTTTGTACGAGGGCTATCGCCGTCTTTACTTCCGAGACTCACTATGGGTAAGTCGGTCGCCCGGTCTGAAGCGATAGACATAACAGTACTGGCAGCCAGTCCGTTGTCGTCGGTAACAGTCAGCGTTGCTGTGTATAAACCCGGCTGCTCGTAAACGTGCACCGGATTTGGCTTGGACGAGTATGTTCCGTCTCCGAATTCCCATTGAAGCCGATATTTGGTTGGTGTCGAAAAATTCACTTTAAGGGGGGCGGTACCTTCGGTCGGATTGACAGATGCTTTTACATCAGGCCGCATTTTCTCGCCAGAGGTGTAAGCGGACAACCGCAGGAGATAATTGGCTTTGGGTGGCGTAAAGCTGAAACGGCCGGGACCGGCGTTGCTTAACGAAGTGACAGTCATGTTCCACGTGTCGATACCGTCAACCTTGTATGCCCTTGAGCCGGGAAGCTCCAAGGTTATAGATGTAGGGGTACTAAAGTATATGAAATAAAGCTCACCGACTTTGGAAAGGACATAGTTGCCGGCGGAAAGTTCGCGAGGTTCCATCTCGGCAAACGGTGTCGTGGCCATTATCTTTTTCAGGAAGGCAATTCTGGCCGGGCTTTGCCCGCGCAGCACGCCGCCTTTTGACCACCAGAGCAGGTCTTTAGGGTGCTTGTAAGTTTCGCCATGCCCGACATAACAACCACCGATGGTCCCGAGCCAGAATCTGTGGGTTAGCTCCCGGGCGGTAATTTTACCCCAGCCCTGCGGGATATTCCCTTCGTATTTACATTCATCGAACACAATTGGTTTGTTATATTCATTTCGCCATTCTATACCTTTTGCAAGGTCCGAGCTTTGGATGCTGGCATGATTAACCCAGGACTTGTTATGGTCGTAGAAGCCGCGACAGTTATGGATACCTCGAAGACGCTGGTATGGATCGTACTTTTGAACTATCTGGAAGAAGCGGTCCCAGTCTTCCATTTTTTTAGACTTCATCAAGTCAAACTCGTTTGCAAATGACCACCAGACGTTACGATAGGCCGCCATCCGGGCGACGACGTAACGAAGATAGCGGTCGTCGGTCTCGGAATCCATATCTTTATAGCCCCAGCGGTCATACGGATGGAAAAGGATAAGGTCGGCCTCAATTTCCAAATCGCGCAAATCGCCGATGCGCTTCTCGAAGTGCCTGAAGAACTCGGGATTGAAGCGGTTGTAATCCCAGTCTTTCAGAGGTTGTCCTTCGAACGGATAGAATTCGGGCTCGTTTTTGTTGTAAGTATAACTTTTGGGGAAGACGCACATTCGCATTTTATTAAACGGCGCATCTTTGAGCGTGGCAAGGGTCTGTTCTTCCATCGCGTTTCCCTGATGTGCCCAGGCATAACAGGTCGTACCGATTTGAAAATAATGTGTACTATCGGCGTAGGCAAAATGCCATGTCTTGTGCACGCCAACAGGGCCGTGATTACCCGGCGATGGTTTTACGCAAGTGAATTGCCCTTTCTTTCCGTTAAGCTCTCTGCGGTTGCTTTTTGTTATATATGTCCACTTGCCCAGTGAATCCGGCATAAAGCGGATACGATACGTACCGTTGCCGTCGTAAAATCCTTCCGGCTCGAAAACCCGGCCACGCTGCCTGAACTCAGCACTCAGCTTTACATCAACAAATGGATTTCCTCCTTCAGGTCCATTTAGCGCCAGTTCGAAAATATCCCAACGTTCGATGATGTTAGAGTTAGATTTTGCTTCTGCTGTAGATGTAGTGACAAGAACTGCCGAAAATACCAGAAGTAATAATTTAATTTGCCTGAAGTGGACTCGATTTAGGCGCATCTTCCACATTGTTCCTCCTGTTCTTTCAGGTTTCAGCAAAAGCTCTATAGATAGCGGCTATTCGCAAAACGTCTTACTACCCGGTCGCTAAATCGAACGGCGAGACGTAATCTCCGTGTTTTTCGCGCAGGTCATTCAGACGCTTGCGTGTATCTTCCAGGGTGTCATATACAATCTGCGGGCTGCCGGGAACGTTCTCTTTATGGTACTTCGAAACGCGGCCGATCTTGGCCAGGTTTTCAGATACTCTGATGGTAAATTGACTGATGTAATCTTCTTTCGTGTACTCTTTATCAAGGACCTGTTTGAACAGTTTTACAAGGTCTTCGTAGCAGGGTATCCGGCCGGTTGGACAGGTAATAGCATCTACATCGCCGTGTACGCGAAGCTCCATCCATTTAATCCAGACGTGCTTATCACGAACGCCGTTTACAAAATTGCCTTCCTTGTCTCTCAGGAAATAATTCACGCCGAAGACCAAAGGCGGCTTCTTTATATCGTTGACAAAGTCGATATTATTCTGAATATACTTGCCGAGAGGGATCGCCAGAAAGTCCTGAATACTCATCAGGTTGATTTCCATTACGCCTTCTTCACCGATAATCGCAAAAGTGGTTTCCGTCTCGAGTGATGCGCCATACGAAACGACACCATGCACCCAGTTAAAACTCTGCTGAACCGGTACGGACGCCTTGGGATCTCGTCCGCCGTACATTAAGCCTCCGAGAACAACACCGTCAGGATTATCCAGATCGGGGTCGCAATTGGCCAGCGCCTTTAGTGACACCGCATATCTTGCGTTCTTATGGGCCGGCGAAATCTCTTTTCCTTTTGCGTCCTTCTTTCCTTTGAACCATTCACCGGAGAAATTAGCACCCTTCTCCGGTAAATCTTCTCCCATTCCCAGCCAGTAAGGTTTTTTATCAGAAACCAGAATGTTCGAGATAATCACCTCGCCGGGACTATGCAGCATGTCCCATATTGCAGGGTCGGACTTGGCCTTAACGTTTTGGATAATACCGAAGATTCCCGCTTCGGTGTTTACTGCTCGAAACTCACCGTTAATGTTTCTAAAATACGCAATATCATCGCCCAATATAGTCTCACCCGGCAGCATGGCTGTCGAGGTCTTGCCGCATGCACTCGGAAAAGCCCCGGCCATATAGGTCTTTCGTCCGCCCGGGCCGTAAACACCCGATATGAACATATGCTCGGCAAGCCAGCCCTCACGGTCGGCCTTGCGAATCGTAAGTCTCAGAGCCAGCTTCTTAAGTCCCATTGTATTGCCGCCGTATTGTGTATTGACGCTGTAAACCGTATCTATCGTGTAATCCATATAGACACGCTTGTTCTCCACGTCAGCGCTAATCATATCCTCAGTCACCTGGCCCGCTGAGTGCAGAAAACAGAAAACGTTGTCGTCATTGTCAATCTTGCAGAACTGCTCATAGGCGGTGCGGTAAAGCAAATCCTCACTGTGCGCGACATACCATGAATCTGTCGCCTGAATGCACGGGATACTAAATACCGAATCTCTTGGTCCCAGCATTAAAAAACGCAGAATCATTGTCCTGCTCTTCATCGAATCTTTCATAAGGCCACGTACATCAGCAAGCCCTTCTTCCCGCTCTATCTGATTGAGCGCCTTGCTCAGGCTCTCGGTTTTTGGTACGAGATACTTGGTAGCGTTCCTGTCTCGGGCCTGGTCATTAATCCCGTCGAAGTGATATGTGTGCCCGGGGTTTTCCAAAGGTGATTCTTCCCCGGTTTTAACGGACATTTCACGAACATGACTTATATCTTCATCAGAATCTGTACAGACAAAAACTGCCTCAGGATTCGTCAACTCAATAGCATCGGCAACAAATTCGTGTATTTTGGCATTATCTACGGCCATTAGCCTGTCGTAGTTTTCGGCAGTCAGTTTTTTCTTCAGTAATTCCTTCACATTAGACATTTCTTATCGTTACCTCCTAAATAAGTAAATTCCGGTTCAAAATAGCTTGGAGATTGTAACTGCTGAGCCGTCTGAGGTCAATATGTTTTCCGGAAAGTGCGATTTTTGTATAATCCCGCCTTATATTGCTGAAAACGCCCGTGAAAGGGCGCATTAAAGAGAGGCCGAACCTAAAAGCTCGGCCTTGATTTGTCCGATGTTTGTAACATATTTATCGTTAGTGCTACCTGCGACGCCGGCGATTCTGCTGCGTCCGCTGATTAGTACGAGGTTGACTAACGCGAGTTCGTTCCCGCTGTTCTCGGGATTGTCGGGTTGCCGGTTGTATTATCTGTTGTGGTTTTCTAATGTGAATATATGTGATCATGGGCAGGGTCTGCTTGAGCCGGGCGACGGTTGCGGGCCAAATCGGTTCATTGGTCTCCACGGTGAGCGACCATAAGGAAGGAAAGCCGGTAAGACGGCGCAGGGCCTTATCCGTGACCCGCCCGCTGAGTGTCATTTCTCCGAATTTCGCCAATCCTCCAACATCGCTCAGACGGTCACCGTCGATACAGGTTATCCCTCTGATAAGCAAATGCTTCACTGTGGGCAGGTTCCTCAGGTGCCACAGCCCCTCTTCTGTGAAGTCGCCGCCAAGCACCAGCCATTCGAGATGATGAAGGCCCGCCAAAGACTCCAGGTCGGCATCCCGTAGCGGTAGCCCGTCCAGAGTCAGGGTATTTAGTTTCGTCAGCGCCGAGAAGTCCAGCGTTACACCATCGGCCGAATCTTTCACAACCGGGTGCACTTTGACATCCAGGGTGTGGAGATTTTTCAAACCACTCAATTGTTTTAGTCCGCTCTTGGTTACACCTGCACCGCCAAAAGCAGAAAAGCTCAATGATTCCAACTGATCCAGCTTGCTGATAGACGCCAGGCTTCGGTCGGTTAAATACCTGCTCCCGATATTCAGTTCTTTCAGACGGCCCAATGACTCCATGCAGGCCACATCCTCATCAGACAATGAAATGCTGCTAATAATGAGTTCCTCAAGGGAGCCGAGGCCGGCCAGGTGAGATAAGCCTGTGGGGCCATAGTCGCCCTGACCACTATCTTCCAGCCCGACAAGCAGGCATTTGAGATTGCGGAAGACCGCCAGTGTTTTCATGCCTTCGGCGGTTAGGCAATAAACCCCCTTAATGGATTCCAGGTTGGGCAGGGCGGCTAAGCGGCGTATCATTTGATCGCCATCATTAGAACTAAACCATGTTTGCGCAAAGTCCACCTTCTTGAGGTTCTTTAGTCCCTTCAAGTGGGTCATGCCAGCAGGGGTGAATCTCGAGCCGGTACGGATAAAGTACAGTTCCTCAAGGTTCTTGAGTTTGGCTATGGAGGCAAGGCTGACGTCGGTTAGACGATCGGCGATTCCCCAGAGGGTCAGGCTCTTGAGTTGTGTCAGGCCTTCGAGGTATTTGATGTGTCGGTCGGAGATTAGGCCTTGACTATTTCCCCAGATAGATAGACGCTCAAGATGGGGTAGATTCGCCAGTTCCGCCAGGCCCGGACCGTATATACTTCCAGTTTGTATCCTCAGCCAGCGCAGGCTCGGCAGTTGCCCCACATGCTTGAGGCCTGCGTCGGTCAGGCCCGTATCGAGGTCCAGGTACTCCAATTCCGGCAGGTCCTTTAGGACTGCCAGGCCATTAGCGCCGATCCTTTCTCCGTGGACTTCCAAAGCCCGGAGCGAACGCAGTTCCTTGAGAAAATCCATTCCTTTGCTGGTTACGCCTGTTTTGTACAGACCGAGTATCTGCAAACCCGTCAGATGAGAGATCGGTTCGAGGACACGTTGGTCTGCATCGGCAGTTCTGACCAGTGAAGAAACTTTGAGCATATACAGGTCATTCGGGCCAAGTTTCGACAATCCCGAAAGGTCGTCGGGGTCAACGTGACATCGGTCGGTGCCGAACATCTTGTACTGAAGTGGCGGCAATGCCGCTACCTTCGCTGAATCCTTCTGCCTGAGTCGCAGCATTACAATGAGTTGGATGTTCCGTCCTGCAGGTACGACCGCGTCGCCCCGTGCCAGGCCTGTAAAATCCCAGCCACTGCTCAGGCATACCCTCTTCGGGTCTAATCCCAGGGGCAGGGACAAATCCCGGCCTGATTCGAGATATGAACTCCCGAGATTCGGATCCTCGACGGACAATCTCCCCATGAACTGATCCTGTGGAAAGTGAAGGACTCTGGTCGGGGCCGCAGCCGAGCCACTGTCCGGCGAAGAGGCCGCATCTGCCCGCAATCCTGTGACCAGTGTAAAGGCGACGAGAGCTATCATCCCCGCGCTTACTCGCTTGCGAATGATCCTGTCTTTCATAATCATTGCCTCCCAACAGAAAGGTTTTACTTGAGTTCCGAAAGCTTCCAAAAAACTTCTACCCACGCCAGGAACAGCCATTCCAAAACATAGCTATCGCCGAGCACACGACCAATCCAGGGACCGTTCTTCAGTTTACCATAGTAAACTTTCCTGAAGTAATTAATAAGTGAAAATCTCCACCTTTTGCTGGAATTGTTCAAAATCAAGTTCACCCTTGGCGAAGTCGTCCACGTCCGATTTTTTAGCGCGGATAGTCAGAACCGTCGTTGAGGGTGAGTCTGTCTCTCCGTATTCCATATCGTTGCCGTAGTCTTCCATACCGCCGTACATACCGCCGCCTAAACCGCCGCTGCCAAAGCCGCCGCCCCCAAGACCGCCGTCGCCAATGCCACCCCTGCCGCCGCCAATGCCGCCACCCATACCGCCACTTCCACCGTAAGGGCTCCTTCCGAGTGATGAGGATCTTCGCCTTGTTGTGGAAGTTCCTGTCCTTGGAGCGGCGTTTCGATAGTAGTCTTCATACATCCCGCCGGGCTGTCGTGCCTGCCCGATGACCGTGAGGATTATCCATTCATCCGGTTGTAAGTTTCGAATGTTTGCTGTGTGTTTTAGTGTTCTGATAAGCTCTGTTTTTATCTGGTTGATTTTGTCCGCGCTGTATTGTTCTTCCGGAACAAAATCGCTTCCGCCGAAACCCTGTGGCGAGAATAATTTCTGTTTTGCACGCTGCCAGTCCGGGTCAACATATTCTTCAGTTTCCTGAGCTTCCTGCTCCTGCGGTTCGGGTTCAGGTGAGAATGCGAAATTTACTTCCATCAAAAAGAGCACTCCATAGCCCTGTATATAGATAGCTTCCGTGGAACGGCTGTCCCGGCCAAAGATATCACCGAAATCGACGAATGCACCTTGAATCTCCTGCGGCTCCTTAAATCTTTCGTCGAATATATGGGACATAACCTGCAAATCCTCTGTTATTGCCACAAGGTTTTCGGCTTCAACGTCTGTAGCAGGAATAACGAGTACTTCCCGGTTTCTGACGCGACCAAACCTGTTTGCCCGCATGGAGTATGGTCTCGACGTCGGCGGTGCAGGCATTGGAGCGTGAGCAGGCTTAGGTTCCGGGTGAGATTCCGAATGAGGTTCCGGAATAGATGCTGGCATTGCACTTTCCGGCTGAATAGACTCTAAGCGCCTCGGCGCCCGGGTCCTACTTCGTGCTACAGGCACGGTGGGTTCTGCGATTCCTTCGCTGGGTGCGTTTTGGGCTAAGGCAAAATTTCCTGTTGTTAGATTGATAATGACAAGCACAATAATTGTTCTGGTTAAAGATTTCATTTTCTGTTCCTTTCATTTCATGTATGACCACTTTCTTTCCAATGATTTAACGGCTTACGTTCTTACTTGGACGTGGGCCGACGCCAAAGTAAGGCCGACCTGGCACCCATGTTGCGCCGCATCATCCACTTCCCTTTATCGTAAACAAATATCAGGCCGTCATCCAGGCCACAGCTTCCTGGAGCCGTGATGTAAACTAACCAATTTTCTCCCTCCTTTATATCTTTGGGCGGCAGAGGCGCCCGAAGTATATCCATTTCAAACAACCAGGAATTAAAATAGTCGAAATAAGGGCTGCCCTTTGTTATTATCTTATCGCCCGAAGTATGAACACGTTTAATGGCTTCTGCGTCTCGTCTCCTGCAGGCCGACATGACGCTTAATAGCGTTTGAAGCGGTGTGGATGTCTCTTCAAATCCTTCTCTCTTCTCAATTTTTGCCTTAACCTGGTAGAACTCATCAATGGCTGACTTCTCCCCCTCCGTCATCTCGCCGCCTGTTCGGATATTCGCCCGGTCCTTCTTCTCATCCGCTTGGTATGTTGTCTTCTTCGGGTCGATCACGATGCCCGTCACCTTCTTGTCTGTCTGGTAAACGAACGCCCTTTCTCTTCCGCCTTGCACCCAGAAGACTTCTTCTTGACATTTCCCCTCCATTCGAAGCTCCAACGGACAGCGCACGATCCCCACGCCGTCATTACGGATTCTCACCTTCGTCTCCCAGCCTCCTTTGCCTTCTTTGGATTCGAACCCAACCAGATGATAGGCGGGGCATGTCTTGCCGTAGCACCACTGGTAGAAGAAGGGCATCCAGTCACGCCGCGAAACCTGGTTGCATATCGACACAAAGTCGATAAACGTCGCGTGGGAGTTCTTGTACCTTCGCGCATACTCCTTGAGCGTCCGGAAAAACACTTCGTCTCCCATCTCCTGCCGGAGAATATCGAGGACGATAGGGCCTTTTCTATAGGCAAGCTGCTCCTCGTCGCTCTTCGCATTGAACAGGGGTTTCTTTCCCCGACCCATCTCAAAAATGTGATGATCAAGATTGAGCTTGAAGATATCCGTTCCGTAATACTGGCGGGCCAGATGCCAGGTCGAGAAGTTCGCCAGCGACTCCAGTAGGAACTTCGTCCCACGGCCGTACGAGCTCACCGAATCCCCCCACCACGAATGGGCCAGTTCATGCACCGGCATCTGTGTGAAGAACTTTCCGGATTCAGTCATTCGCTCGCTCTTTTTCATCTGGAAATACGAAATGGGCACGATCATTCCCATGAATGCGGCGTGCCCCCCGCGGATTCCCGAGGTTGCCACAATACGAATCTCATTGCTCTCCAGTGGGCCGAACCAGTCCGTATAGGCAGAATAGGCATGGATCACCAGATCCGCAACCGCATCGACGAATTCCGCGTTGTATTTTCCTTTCGAAAGGAGAAACACCACGCTTGCTCCCTCTCCCTTCTTCTCGATACGCTCGGCCGGACCGACGAATAGCTGGGGCCCTGATCCTACGATCGAGCTCCACTGAGAAACAATCTGCTCACCCACGCGCTCGGTATTTTCCAGTCTCCCCTCTATCACCATGTCCTCAAGCCCAACCGGATGGGTCAGAGTTACCCGCCACGTTCGCCTCGACCCGCGGGAAAAGAATTTTCTTCCCCGCCACGGGGGATCCATCTCCTTTTCTTTCTGAAAATAGGGAGCCGACAAGCGGGGATACCACGAAAAATCCTCCATCAGACATGTCTCTTTCATTCCTTCCTCAGGCTCCCAGATCAGGTTGTAGTGGTGCCTCTTCTTAATGTCTACACAGGTGATTGTATACTCAAATACAAGCCGGCACTGTTCCCCTTTCTTGAGGGCTGGAGACAAAAACACCCTTGTCACCTCCGGGTAATCGTGCGTCCGTGCTTGGGAGGGATCTTTCGGCTTCTCCTCGACAAACCGCTTGAACTTCACCTCCGTTTCCTTGTCACTGATGAGCTTCGCGATCTTGGCGATCTCCACCTCCACCCCATAGAACTTCTCCGCCCCCAGAAGATCAAAATCCAACCTGTCCATGGGTGTCTTACCCTTGTTCTGCAGAGTGCAGCTCGCTTTGATCTTCAGTCGGTTGTCCGGCAGCTCCGTCTGCAGGGCTATGTCCCAATATGTGATCTCTACGGCAGCCGGCGGCAGCTCCGTCACCACCGCCACCTGCTCCGATATCTTCTCCTCCGATGCAATACCAAGGCAGACGGACGAAAAAATACCGCCCGAAAGACCCAAAATGATTATCAATGTGCCAGCTTTTCGTATCATTTTCTGTTCCTTTCGGTTGAGAGGTTTAATTTTATTGTGTGCCTAACAACTCGTTCTTTCCGGAAGCTATGGCCAGCAGGCTTTTTCCAAGTTGGGTTTGGTTGAATTCTATTTGCTTGAAGGCCGTTTCTATCCTTTCGCGGTCCGTTATTCGTGCGGCCTCGATTAACCGGGCGAGCTCCATTAGACGCCGGTTCGTCAGTGTGCCGGATGCGGCTAACGTCTGTGTGGCGAACTCCATCAGGTCGCGCCGAACCTGCTGCTGAAGCTCATTTTTGAGCTGAGCGCAATTAGTTGCAAAAGCCGACTGCCAGCGTTCGTCCATCTGCTCGGCCAGGTCCTGCCGAAGAGCCGATTCCAAAGACGTTCTCAGTGAGCTTTCCAGAGAGGTGCGAAGTTCTTCGACATCCAGCGGCTGCCCGGCGGAAAGCCTGCCGCCGATGTATCCGAAACCAAGCATCAACACCGCGGCGGCGGCGAACTTTATTGTTGGGTTCCTGAAGATATTTCGCAATATTGTCGTGCCCGTGTATTGATGTGCATTTTCTTTGTTTATCAGGGCGTCCCGGGTCCGCTGCACTGCTCGGCCGGTGGACTCGGAACTCGGCTCAATCTGTGAGAGGCTCTTGAGCCGGTCGTGGATTTGATTGTCGTCTATTTTTGACATTATACGTTTCCTTTACAAAAGATTGTGACCGGTTGTGTTCGAGTATATACCGAAGACGATTCGAGGCCCTCGAACACAAAGCCCGGATGTGATGGGGAGTCTTACCCAATTGTTCGGCGATATGATCGTAAGGTTCCTGTTGGATATATCTCATTACAAAGGCCTCGCGAGGCACTTTATTCAATTTACCAATAGCATTTAATATTTCATCCAGCTCTTCCGTTCGGATAAGTTTATTCAGCGGCGAAATACCATTGGAAGCCGGTTCGGATATCTGGTCCAGGCCCACACGGTTCAGCTTCCTTTTGCGACGCCACTCGAAAGCCAGATTAATGGCCGTTTTGCGGGCATAGGCATACCGGTTCCTGACCTTATCGAGCCGGCTTGTTTTATTGAGTTTTATAAATAACTCCTGCATCAGTTCCTCAGCAACATCTTCGCGCAGTGTCAGCCTGGTCAAAAGCGCATATAGATTCGCTCCGGACTTATCCAACAACTCTAAAAGTTCTTTCTGTCGGTCTCGCAAAAAACCTCCTGATGTTTGTCTTTCAAGACTTCAATATTATAGACGGTAAAGGGTGTCTGTGCGCAACCTCATTTATGAATAAATTTTCATTTTTTCTCTGTGCGCATAAAAAAAGGCCGAGCTTTCAAGCCCGGCCTGTAGTCTCTGATGATATATACAAATCACTTTTTGACCTTGAATTCGTAACTATAGGTTTCCTCTTTATCCAAATCCTTGCCCCGGCAGCGAAGAATAAAGCCATCTGCGGTTTTCTCGTACATAAAATCCTTCCCGCTGAATAAATCTCCCGGTAGCTCCGCAGGCAAAGTATCGGGAAGCCGCCTTGTCTTAGCGCGCCTAATCAAGACTTCAATAGCTGCTTTGATTGCGTTGGCATGTGTCTCGGCACGAGTTTTCAAAGTCAGTATCCTTGCCAGTGCCGGTATGAAGGCTCCTGCAGCCGACGACGCCGGATCGTTTGGGTCAAAATTGCTTGCTGATTTTTTCATCTGTGAATGTGCCTGTTCGTATCGCATTGGCGTGCTAAAAACTGTCATCGCCGATTTCACACGCTCCGAGTATATCCGCCTGGCCTTCTCCAGAATCTCCTCGTTGGCCGTATTGATGATCTCCGCTACTTTCTTTTCATCGGAATCGGCCAGAATCCGGGCAAGCTTCTCGATATTGTCCATTTGCATCAGGTCTGTCACTATCTCCATCTCGACCTTCAACGGCCTGGCGGGAGAAAGAGCCTCGATTGAAGATGTAGAAAGTTCGACCCTTAACCATCGCAGCAGCTCCACATCACGTCCGACCTGGCCAGCAACATCCTGTATGCACTTATACCCCATGTTGCGTACAGATAAAGATACAAGATACGAAATAAGCGTATCGTCACCGACATGGCGGGCAAATATGCACGTCATCAGACACCGTTCGAGCGCTCCCCTGTAATTCCCGTCCGCCGCGCGGATGCGTGCATCGGCAATTAATACATAAGTCAGAAACCGCGCTTGCGCCAACTGCGGAAACAGGGCGTCGAATCCCTGCGAGTACCGTATGCCCCAGTTACACCCCGGCACCTGGGCCGCAGCCTCAGCGAACTCAATTGCACCAATGCACTTGCTGATGTCTTCCCGCACTTTATCGCCCGGTTCAGCATCACCCTTTGCTACATCCCGAATACGGTCCCTCGCCTCTTGGTTAAGCTCCGCCAGTGTAAGAAAACCCTGATAGTATAACAAAGCCGCATTGTCCGGATCCGGCGGATATGCCAGGACTGGTGAGGTGACTAATGCTGTAGCCAGACTGACAAATACTATTCCTATTAATAATTTGTTTCTTATACTCTTCATAATTCTATCCCTTCGATATTAAATTCCATTTACGCCTTCGAGTAACTCCCGCATTGAAATACTTGATGACTGTGGCCCCAGCATTTCGAGAGTGTCTTGAAGCTGTTGATCCAACGCATCAAGTCCCCCCCGTCGATATGCCATCCTCAGAGACATCATGGACATCATCTTTGCCGATGATTGGGCAACTATTCGATGCCTTGCTGTCTGCCCGTTCGGCGCATGCCTGCCTTGGCTGAGAAAGAGGCTGATTCCCACGATTATCACGGCCGCTGCTGCGGTAAGCTTAATCATTCTGCTTAGGGTAATTATCCGGGCAGTGCTCGGTTTATGGTCCGCCGATTCCGCCCGGATAGTTTGCTCCATAGCTGCCAGCGAGTCATCCAGGGTGCGCTTGTCCATTTCGCCGCTGGTTGTTACATCCGGCTTTCTGACTTTTACGAATTCTTCTATTATATTTTCTTTCGGTCTCATTTTGTCACCACACTATTCAAGATTGAACGAAGCTTGTCCAAACCGTATCGGCTCTGGACTGTATTGATCGAAATACCAAGGGCTTTGGCTATTTCCCGAAATCGCATTTCGTGATGCAAATGCAGCACGATAACCTCGCACTGCTCATAAGGAAGCCGGGCAAGTAAATCCTGCAGCTCGCCGGATTCCTCGATGCCGATCGCGTTTTCAATCGGCCCGTCCGAATCGCAGCAGGCTGTTTCAACAACGTCCGGCCCTGCGAGCCGCGACCTTAGGCGGTTCCTGTCACGGGCACTGTTGGCAACACAGGTCGAAAGATAGCCTTTCAGGGTTCCGCTGAGACCGAAAGAACCCACAGTTCCCCCAAACGAAACAAATACGTCGTGTACAACGTCTTCGGCGAGGCTTCTGTCTCTTAACAGGCTGATAGCTAATCCCAACAGGTCATCTTTGAACTTTTCATAGATCCGCCGCAGAGCATCTTTGCTTCCGCGATTAAATTTCCAAACAAGTATGTTGTCTTCGACGCTCAAATCCACTTGTCCAATCAAAGAAACGGCCATTTCTTACCGGTATAACGAATAACCCGCCTATTTTAGTCTAATTCCCCCGAAATTTTACAAAAAAAGCGCATAAAAAAGGCCGACTCTAATGAGCCAGCCTTTTCCTAAAATAAATCTTCAGCCCTGTAACGGGCAACAATTACGTTTTAGGGATAGCCTGTTTTCGCATTGTAATAACAGGTATTTATTCAGTTGCGGTGCTTGCCACCGGGCAACAACCAGTCTTGGCAGCAGAGGCATCGGATTTTGGACAACAATCCGTTTTGGCCTCTCCGGCGCAGCAGGGCTTGGTACAGTCAGCCTGACAGGCCTTTTCGGCAGAGTCGCACTCGGTTGTTTTCGTACATTCTGCGTTGGCTTTTTCAGCTGAACAGGCCTTCACTACCGGGCAGTCTGCACTTGCTTTTTTCTGATCAAGCCGTGGGCTCAGAGCCGCTTGATAATATGTTCGTGTAATTACCAAGCAAAACTGTCCCTGCCAACACAGCGACTACAACAGCAGCGATAATAATCAAATTTTTAGTGTTTTTCAGACTCATTGGAACTACCCTCATTAAAAAAGTTAACATTCAGTTTTCAAACTTTGCTCGAAAACACACAATCTCCAAGTGTTTATTATACCATTTTTATAGAAGTAGTGTTCGGAAAAAAGCTGATAATTTTCATAAAAACTTTTGTGTCCCATAAAGATTCAAATATTGCTGAAATTGGCCGTTCAGCCGAATGAAATTGTGAAAAATTCTCGAATGCCGCTTTTTGTTGCTGTTTTTTGAAGAATTGCCGATCTGTTTGCAGTGTATGTTTTCAGCGGCAATCAGACATGTATTGTGTTGCGAAACGCTGTGCGGCCGAGTGGAGCAGGGCACGACTGTTTTCGAGTGCGTAATCGAGAGACATATTTTCATCTTTGCATGGTATGGCAGTGGCTATTCCGAGTTGTTGATACTCCTGCTGAGGTATATCGACCTGACCTGCAACTATGGCCAGGCGGGTGTGTGACTGCGAGGCGGATTTTATGATTCCGGAAACAACTTTTCCATAGAGCGATTGCCTGTCGAAAGAACCTTCGCCCGTAATGACCCAGTCGGCGGTTTCGAGTTCGGCGAGGAGGTTACTATGGGCCATTATGGTTTCTATACCGGATACGACATTGGCATTCATAAAAGCTATAGCGCCTCCGGCCAGTCCCCCGGCCGCACCTGCGCCGGGGACATTGATGTCACGACCGAGTTGTTTGCTGACGAGGTCGGCAAGGTGAGCAAGACCCCTTTCCAGTTGTTCTACCATTTTGTCTGTCGCGCCTTTTTGAGGGGCGTAAACTTTAGCTGCGCCTTGCTCGCCGCAGAGCGGATTGTCGCAATCACCGAGCACTTCTACCGGGACAAGATTGAGGTTTTCAGGACTGACTATTTTTGTGATTTTCTCGAGGGCCGCACCGCCGAGTTGGACAGGATTATCCTGGTTATCGAAGAATTTCCATCCTAAAGCCGTAGCAGCTCCAAGGCCGCCGTCAACAGTTGCGCTGCCGCCCACGGCCAGGAGGATTTTCCGGGCGCCATATCCAAGAGCGGCTTTAATAAGCTCACCTGTTCCGTAGGTGGTTGTCTTGAGCGGATTCATCTGTCGGCTACAGAGCAGTTCGAGCCCGCTGGCCGAAGCCATCTCGACAAGAGCTGTTTTATCGTCGAACCAGGCAAATCCCGCTTCGACCTGCATATCCGGCAACGGACCCATTACCGTTTGCGGAATCCATCGGCCGTTGGCCGCTTTTATCATTGCCCTTGCAGTGCCCTCACCGCCATCGGCCATTGGTTTTATCACAAGCTGAACATCGGGTGTGATTTCAGCAATAGCCTTTGCGATGATTTCGCATGCCTCGTAAGCTTTGAGAGTCCCTTTGAACGAGTCTGTTGCAATGACGATTTTCATAAAACTAAAGTTCCATCAAGAGTTATTTGTTCTTTAGAGAACGACCAGACTGATAATCCATAACGTAACGGCAGCGGCACAACCTTCTATGAGTGTCCCGAGGGTTTGCAGTTTATAGCCCTGCTTGACGCTCATTTTAGACAGACCTGTCACTACCCAGAAATAACTGTCATTTGCATGACTGACCACCATAGACCCGGCGCCTATGGCTACCACAGCAAGCGCTCTCGCTGTCGGGCTTTCGAGACCGAGCGTCCCCAAAAGCGGTACAACTATACCCGCTGTAGTAATGATGGCTACCGTTGACGAGCCCTGTGCCGTTTTGAGCGCCGCAGCGATGATGAAAGGCAGCCAGATACTGAACCTTGCACTTTCGCCCAGATATCCCTTCACGACATCTGCGATTCCTGAGTTCTGCAATACCTTTCCGAAGGCGCCGCCGCAACCGGTTATGATAATAATAGTTGCCGCGGCAACGACTGCCTGGCCGACCCAGCCTGATGCGGAAAGCATTTCAGTAGTAATTTTTTTCGGCAGCAGCAGAGCAAAGAAAACACCCACGAGCAGCGCCACTACCGGCTGACCGGCAAAACTTATAAATGCCGCCACATCCCCCTGGCCGAATGGATGGCTCGGGAAATCTCCGATTGACCTGGCTACAATTAATATTATAGGCAGAAAGATTGGAACGACCGATCTGAGAGTTGAAGGCGCTTCGGCGATAAGTTCCTGCATATCCTGTTCAGGCGATTCCGCGTCAGGGCTGATGTATATTCTGGCTGCAAACTTTATTGCGAACAACCAGCCGGCTCCCAGGGCGACAATGCTCACCAGCGCTCCCCACAGAATTACCAGACCGAGGTCGGCCTCCAGCAGACCCGCCGCGGCGACAGGCCCGGGCGTCGGCGGGACCATTGTGTGGGTGGCGTAGAGACCAAGACTAAGCGCTATTGCACTTGCCGCAAATGATATCTTTACTTTGCGTGACAGCGCTTTGGCCAGAGGACAAAGGATAACAAAGGCCGAATCACAAAACACGGGAATGCTGACAATATAACCGATTATCCCCATAGCCAGAGGCACATTCTTGTTGCCTACCAGTTTGAGCGTGCTCTCGGCCAGTTTATACGCGCCGCCGGATTTTTCCAGAAATGTACCGATGACCGCTCCAGCTAAGATAACGATACCGATGTCGCCGATAATGCCGCCGAAGCCGGCATTTACCGATTCGACTATTTGCTCAAGTGACATTTTTCCGCATAAGATGCCGTACCCGAAAGCGGCGATCAAAAGTGCAAGAAAAGGGTGCAGATTCAGCTTGGTTGTAGCGATTATGATGAAAACAACAGCAAGCAGAAGTAGGATTAACAGCCACATAGAGTTCATCCTTTCATCGATAAAACATTTGCCGTTAAACAGCGGACTAAAATTGGGGCCATCTTCTGACGTAAAATCCCGACAGCTAAACGCTATTTAATACGCCCGGTATTGAGTGTCAATCTTTTTCTTGATTAAGCATCAAATGGGTGGATGAGGCGGCCACTATGACGGTCATTCAGTATAGACAGGGGCTAAAAAATGAATTTTTTCAGGTTAGTATTCCTGAGATGCCCCGATTATGCTGGTTTTATGCAAAAAGAACATGTATTGAGTATTATAGAGCAATTCTCAATGATAGGGAAAAAAACCTTAAAAAACATTTTTTTCTTGAATTGAAGGTAGATAATCTGGTATAAATAATATTGGTACAACTTGTGCTCGGTGAAGGGTGTGCCCTTATGGGCTACAAGAGAGTATTTTTGCTTTCTTACAGGTGGAGTTTCTACATTTTTTCCATTTTCCGGGCCACATAGACCAACAAATAGAAGTTAAGAGAAACCGGAGTTGTATGCTTCGGAGATAGAATTTTTACATTTCAACAGACGGCAAATATTTGCCATTTGAAGAAAGGAGGTAGTGGTAGGCCGTAAATAATCTCCTGGGCTCCAGATAGGGGTGAATGTATGGAGTGTAAAAATTGTTATCGGTCTCATTGTTTGAAGTTATCTGTATTCCATTGCTTTCTTGCGATAAGCAAGGGCGGGGGTTTTGCAGGTGCAGGTATTTGAGGCAGGCACATATTAAAAGCTAAAAAACAATTACAATTGAAATTTGTCGTGCTTGTCGGAGGTAAAGGGTGTTTTGGTGTGTGGCCAAAGCATAATCCATAATTATTTTAATTCTTGTGTAAGGAGGACTATTATGTCTAAGAAATTGTTTTACCTGGTTTCTTTTGTTCTGGTGCTGGGCCTGGCTAACACGTCTGTAGTTAGCGCTATTGACCTTGACACTGACCCGGCTCTTGTCGGCTGGTGGCAGTTTGAAGAAGGTACAGGCGATACTGCCGCCGATTCTTCCGGCAATGGGAACGATGGTACCCTTCATGGTCCTGTAGAGTGGACGACAGAAGGCAAACTCGGCGGAGGGATGGCATTCACGGGCCCGTTTAATTATGTGCTTGTTCCAAGCAGCGATTCTTTGAACCCGACCCAGGAAATAACCATTGCTGCCTGGATAAATCCAAGCTGGACAGGGAACAACAGAATCATTCAAAAAAGCACAGAGGGTTCTGACAGCCAGTATCGCCTTATAAAAGAAGGTGGTAACAATATCAGAGTTCACTTCCCACCCATCCCGCGGTTTGAAGTCACGGGCAATATACCGCCACAAGGTGAGTGGACTCATCTTGCAGCTACGTACGACGGCTCAGCACTTAAGATTTACTTCGACGGAGTCGTAGTTGCCGAAACGGCCGCTAGCGGAGATATGGCGACCACTGACGGACCTCTTTTTATTGGGAACAAATGGTCACAGGCACCGGCCGGTGATGAGTTCAACGGTTTAATGGATGATGTCCGAATCTACAACCGGGCGCTCTCGTTGAGCGAGATAAAAAAACTTGGCGGAAATCCGGCGGCTAACACTCCGTTTCCTGCTGACCGCGCTGTACATGAGGATACCTGGGTGACCCTGGGCTGGACGCCGGGCGCTTTTTCAGCCTCGCACGATATTTATATCGGCACCAATATGGATGATGTAACCAAAGGAATCGGTGATACCTTCGTAGGCAACCAGGCCTCACCGTTCCTCGTAGCCGGATTCCCCGGATTCCTTTTCCCGGATGGCCTTGTCCCGGGTACGACCTACTACTGGCGTGTCGATGAAGTCAATGATGCCAATCCGGACAGTCCCTGGGCAGGCGACCTCTGGAGATTTACTATTCCCCCCAATACTGCTTGGAAGCCCAGTCCGCCGGATAATGCAAGACTTGTCTCTCCGGAAGCTGACCTTAGCTGGAATGCTGGTAAGGGCGGTAGAATGCACACCGTCTATTTCGGCGAGACTTTCGACGAGGTTGACAATGCAACAGGTGGTGCGCCTCAGATTCCTACGACCTATGCACTTGATACCCTTGAGTTAGGCAAGACTTACTACTGGCGTGTTGATGAATTCGATGGCGCTACTACACTTAAGGGCGATATCTGGAGCTTTACTACAGGCGATGCCAGTGTTGGAGGTATCAAAGGCGAATACTTCAATAACCTGGACTTGTCCGGCGCACCGGTTCTCTCACGCGTAGAACCCGGCATTGACTACAACTGGGGCGGAGACGCACCTGGTCCGGGAGTAAGTGCTCCTTTATTCTCGGCCAGATGGACAGGTGTTTTGAACGTACCGTTCACAGAGACCTATACATTCTATATAAATGTCGAGGAAGCGATACGCTTGTGGGTTGATGATCAACTGATAGTCAATAACTGGATGCCGCATCATATGGCTATCGAGTACCAGGGCAGGATTGACCTTGAGGTTGGAACTGTTCCGATAGTTGTGGAAATATCTAACATCTCTGGTGGAGGATTCGGAGGCAACGCCGTCATGCAGGCAAACCTCTCCTGGTCCAATCCCTCCTTAAGCAAGGAAATTGTTCCTCAGTCCGTATTGTTGCTGCCTGTCTGGTCTGGTCGTCCAACACCCGCTAATGGTGCCGCCGATGCAAGCCAGACAGCGGTTCTCGCATGGGATGCAGGCGATGAAGCCGCTTCTCACGAGGTTTATTTTGGTACTGATGCAAGTGCACTAGAATCTAAAGGAAGCCAGGCTCTCGGTTCTGAAATCTTTGATCCCGGACAGCTTGAGATGGCTACTACCTATTACTGGCGTGTTGATGAGGTCAATAGCACCAGCGCCGGCAGTCCGTGGACAGGTGAGGTCTGGAGCTTTACGACAGCCGCATACCCTGTTGTGGATGACATGGAGAACTACAATGACCTTGATCCGGCTGAACCACAGAGCAACAACATCTTTTTCGCCTGGGTAGATGGCTTTGACAGCCCGGCAACAAATGGAGCTCTTGTTGGTAATGAATTTCCACCTTATGCCGAGCAGAATATCGTTCACGGTGGCAATCAGTCGATGCCGTATTTCTACGACAACGCTGTTGGGAACTCTGAGGCAACTTTGACATTGACGTCACCGCGTGACTGGACTGGCAATGGTATGACCAAACTTACGATTTGGTTCATAGGCGACTCGGCTAATGCTCCTGAGCAGATGTACGTTGCTCTAAACGGCACCGCTGTGGTTAATAATGATAATCCTGATGCGGCTACTGTGGCCATATGGACGGAATGGACTATCGATCTGCAGGCATTTTTTGACCAGGGCGTTGACCTGACCAATGTCGATTCGATTACTATTGGTTTCGGTGATAAAGCCAATCCGCAGGCCGGTGGTTCAGGTACAGTATTGTTTGACGATGTTATTCTGCAGTAACCGGCTACAATAAGCCGAGATTTGGCTGGCAGTTGATTTTGCAACGTTGAAGTAGCAGATTAGTGTCAATTCGGGGCTTATACTGGTTAATTCGGTATAAGCCCCTTTTTAAGTTTATTAGTGATTATTTTTGAGATCCCCATTTTTTTGATGGGAAAGTAGCTTTTTTGTTATTGTTAATATTTATAAAGCTTGTGTCTGCGCTCTCCGGCAACTGTTGATTGTTGGAGGCTTGCTGTGGCGCTATTCATGTAGTTTTACGATATGAGGAGGATTTAGGACGTAGAGTACAAAGTTACAGCACACTCTGTTGTGCTTCAGGTGAAAATATTACATTTCAATTCACAATATATATTGAATGTTAAAGGAGGACTGTTATGTGTAGAAAATTGGTTTATTTAGTTCCTTTTATTTTAGTACTGGGCCTGGTTGGCCTGGCCAATGGTGCTGAAGGCTTGTTCGGTGAGTATTATCACGGCACTGCAGCCGATCCCTGGCGGGAGTTGATAATGGAGCGCATAGACTCTACGATAAACTTTAACTGGAGTGGCTCACCGGCTCCGTCGATGAATCCTGACGGTTTCACAGTACGGTGGACTGGTATGATTGAAGTGCCGGCTTCTGCGACCTACACTTTCCACACCCAATCTGACGACGGGATACGCTTACAGGTGAATGGCCAACAGATTATTGATAACTGGACCGACCATGGGGATACGCATGACAGTGGTGACATTGCTCTGTCAGCCGGACAGCAGTATGAAATTATTCTGGAGTACTATGAGAACGGCGGCGGTGCTATATGCCAACTTTCCTGGCAGTCACCGACTATAGCCCGGCAAACTATCCCAAGCCAGTATCTGTTTGCCGAAAGACCGTTCCCACATAGTCCGGAACCAACCGATGGTGCCGTACTTCGGGATACGTTCGTGAGCCTTGCCTGGGGATCAGGAGATTATGCGGCTTCGCATGATGTGTACTTAGGAGAGAATTATGACGATGTGGCTGTCGGCGCTGAAAGTACATTACAGGGCAATCAGGTAGAGACGTCTTTTGCTGTCGGTTTTCCTGGATTTCCTTATCCGGAGGGTGTTCTTCCCGGAACGACCTACTACTGGAGAATTGATGATGTTGCGGCTGATGGCATTACGATGTATAAAGGTCCGGTCTGGAGCTTTTCAATTGCCCCCAGGAATGCCTTCAGTCCAGACCCTGTTGACGGCAGTGATTCTGTGGACCCGAATGTAGCCCTAACCTGGGAGCTTGGTTATGGTGCAATATTGCACTATGTTTACTTCGGTGACGATTATGATGTTGTCAGCAATGCTGTCGGGGGTATGCCCTGGGGAGCTTCGACCTATAGTCCCGGTACGCTTGATTTAGAGAAGGTTTACTACTGGCGGGTTGATGCATTCCATGGAGTCGAAACAATTAAAGGTGAAATCTGGAGCTTTTCGACTCCAGGCGCCGTCGGAAGCCCGATGCCTTCTCATAGTGCTGTTGATGTAACTCAGGTGTTGTCTCTCACATGGATAGCAAGTGACAGTGCCGCTTCGCATCAGGTCTATTTCGGTACGGATAAAGATGCTGTTCAAAGTGCTGATACAGGTTCGCCCGAATATAAAGGCAGCAAAAACTTAGGCTCTGAGAGTCATGACCCCGGGAAACTCGAGTGGGGCACCAACTACTACTGGCGTGTTGATGAAGTTGAGACCGGTGGTTCGACACAGAAGGGCATGGTCTGGAGCTTCACAACAGCCGACTTCCTTGTTGTTGACGATTTTGAAAGCTATAATGACCTTGAGCCCGTTGACCCGGCCAGCAACAGGATATTTAATGCGTGGTTAGATGGATTTGGCGACCAGACAAACGGCTCTCTCGTTGGTTATGCTGTTCCTCCTTTTGCTGAGCAGAATATCGTTCACGGCGGCAATCAATCAATGCCGTTTGAATACAATAACCTTGCCGGGAAATCTGAGGCGACTTTGACGTTGACTTATCCCCGTGACTGGACTGAAAAAGGAGTTAACACATTGACGATTTGGTTCAGAGGTGAAGCTGCTAATGCCGCTGAGACTCTGTATGTTGCTCTAAATGGCAGCGCAACCGTAAATCATGATAATCCTGATGCGGCAAAGACAGCTTCATGGACTCGATGGGACATCGATCTTCAGACGTTCGGTGTGAACCTTACTAATGTCAATACGATTACTCTCGGCCTAAGATCGGTTACTGGCGGTACAGGTATGATGTACTTCGATGATATCGGCCTGTATCCACCCGCACCTTAAAACGGGATTTGATTGTTAACTAAAACTGTGATGTAGATTTGTAAATTCGGGGCCTGTACCAATTCGGTATGGCCCCTTTTTTTCATTGACAGCAACGCTGATATTTTGGTATAAGTGAGGTTGATTATGTGCCCGTAAATTCAGGTATCTGTGGTTTTTAATCTTCCTGTTGGCACATTTCTTGTAATTTAACGAATAGAGGAGGATATGTATATCTGAAGCGCTGAGTTTTAAAGTGAATTTTGTGCTTCGCAAATGATTTTTTTGCATTTCAATCGGTAATCTATGTTGTTTCTAAGGAGGATTATTATGTCTAAAAAATTGGTTTGTTTAATCTCTTTTGTTTTGGCCTGTGTGCTGTCGGGCTCAATTTCCCTGGCTCAGGAAAATCAGATTGCGAACGGCGAGTTTGACAATGACCTTAATGCGTGGGGGTCATACGGAGGTGTTGGTTTCAATATGGAGGTTGTCCAAAGTGGCGCCCTGTCGGGGAATAATGCGGTATTGATAGATATTACCGATGCTTCAGCAGCAGCTTCCATAGGGATTTCCCAGGGGGGATTTCAGCTTGTGCAGGGCCAAACATATCCTTTCGGCTTTATAGCGAAGTCTGATCAGGAGAGGGCAATGGTCGTATTGATCCAACTCTCCAAACCGGAAGTTCCTTCGTGGACCGACATTTTTTTGACTACGGTGCAGTTAACCACCGATCCGCAGGAGTACGTTTTAGAATACACACATGAAGACGAAAACACCATTGAACATCCCGGTTGGTCTGTAAATATGTATTTGATGCTAAAGGGTCAATGGTGGGGCATGACCGGTAGTGATCTGAACACAAAGGTATGGATCGATTGGGTGTACTTTGGTGCGAAGCCTGAACTCCAGGACCGTAGTCGTGCCGTGAATCCCGAACCCGATGATGGTGCCATACATGAGAATACTTGGGTTAATCTTCGCTGGATGCCGGGAGATTTTGCCCTCTCGCACGATGTTTATTTGGGCGAAAATTTTGACGATGTGGACAATGGCGCCGAAGGAACATTCCAGGCTAACCAGCCGGCGTCGAGTCTTGTTATCGGCTTTCCCGGATTTCCTTATCCCGACGGTCTTGTTCCGGGGACAACTTACTATTGGCGAATAGATGAGGTCAATGATGCCGACCCGAACAGTCCATGGAAAGGTCCTGTCTGGAGCTTTACAGTTCCTCCTAAGATTGCGTACAATCCGGTTCCGCCTGATGGAGCCAAATTTGTGGATCCGAATGTAATCTTTAACTGGGGTACGGGATTCGGCTCGAAATTGCACACAATATATTTCGGCGACAATTTTGACGATGTGAACAATGCTGTTGTAGGTCTGCCCCAGGCCGAATCTACTTATACACCCGGCACAATGGAATTAGAAAAAACGTATTACTGGCGGGTTGATGAGTTTAGTGGTGCCTCCACAGATAAAGGCGACATCTGGAGCTTCACGGTTACGAAGGCCGGAGGCGGTCTCAAGGCGGAATACTTCAACAACACAGACCTCAGTGGACAGCCGGTTCTGACCCGCGTAGATCCCGGAGTCGATTTTGATTGGGGCAACGCCGATGTGCCCGGGGAGAACTCTCCCGATGCGAGTATCAATGTGGACGACTTTTCGGCCCGCTGGAGCGGCGAGCTTGAGGTGGATATAACGGACACTTATACGTTTCATATTACCGCCAACAATGGTTTCAGACTATGGTTCGATGGCGAGCTTATCATTGATTATTGGGACAATGGTACGACGGACACTCGCGAAAGTGATCCAATCGAACTGGTTGCAGGCGATCTCCACTCAATTCAGATGGACTATGTCGAAGGTGCGGGTACGGCCATTGCCCAGTTGTTCTGGGAAAGCACCAAGCGCCAGCAGCAGATTATTCCAAGCAGCGCTCTACAGCTCCCGTTGAAAGCAAGCGGTCCAAACCCGTCTAATCATGCTGTGGATGTTTCGCAGACGCAGATTGTGAGCTGGTCGGCTGTGGAGGATGCTACATCGCATCAGGTTTATTTCGGCGCCGATGAAGAGGCCGTGAAAAACGCAGATACCAGTTCGCCCGAGTACAAAGGCAGCCGGAACCTTGGCGCTGAAAGCTATGACCCAGGACAGCTCCAGTGGGGTACTACTTACTACTGGCGAGTTGATGAGGTCAAAGCCGACGGTACGGAACAGAAGGGCAATGTCTGGAGTTTTACGGCAGCCAACTTCCTTGTCATTGACGATTTTGAATCTTACAATGACCTTGACCCCGCTGATCCGGCAAGCAATAGGATATTTTTTGTATGGCTGGATGGATTTGACAATCCGGCAATAAACGGCTCTATTGTTGGCCATGCTAATCCTCCTTTTGCCGAGCAGACTATCGTTAACGAAGGTTCCCAGTCGATGCCTTTTGTCTATGACAATGCCGTTGGTAAATCTGAAGCGACTTTGACATTGACTTCCAATCGTGACTGGACAGTCAACGGTATCAACACATTAACTGTTTGGTTCAGAGGCGAAGCAGCTAATGCCGCTGAGACACTGTATGTTGTTCTCAATGGCACCGCTGTAGTCAATCATGATAATCCTGATGCGGCAACAATAGATGAGTGGACACAATGGAATATCGACCTGCAGGCGTTCGGCGTAAACCTTGCCAATGTAACTTCGATTACTCTTGGCTTAGGTAACAGGAGCAATCCGGTTGCTGGCGGTGCAGGTATGATGTACTTCGATGATATTCGCTTGTATGCTCAGTAGTTGCTAACGCCGTAAACAGCAAATTTAGTAATCTTTTTAAAGGAGTACTATTATGTCTAAAAAATTAGTTTTTTGGGTTTCTTTTGTGTTAGTCTTTAGCTTTGTACTAACCAATGGAGCACGGGCGGAACTCGTCGGCTGGTGGAGACTTGATGAAGGCTCCGGAACCACTGCTATCGACTCAAGCGGCAGCGGCAACGACGGTACCTTCACTGGTGATCCGCAGTGGGTGGCTGGCAAGGTAGGAGGCGCACTTTCATTCGATGGTGGTGACTATGTTAATGTACCCGGTGTGACCGACATCAAGCCGGAGTCACTGACCTTGATGACATGGGTGCTATTCGACACGGTAGAAGGCGGCAGACAGGACTACGTCTCCAAGGACGACGACTACGCCTTTTCACTTCACGAGGGTGCTGCCGATCAGAAGATCCACGGCATTGTCACAAGTGCCGGCGGTTGGCCGGTGGTCCACGGCAATACTGTCGTGGAGACCGATACATGGTATCACACAGCTCTAACTTACGACTCTGGCACGAAGATGCTCCTCCTTTATCTGGATGGAGAACTCGATGCGGAGCTGAGTGCCCCGGACGGGCTGGAACACAGGCGTGGCGGTCCCCTGACCATAGGGACATTTAGCGGTCGCGATTTGTTTGGCAAACTCGACGATGTAAAGATATTTGACGAGGCACTGTCTCTGGGCCAAATAAAGGGTGAGATGGTCGGTGGGGGATTTCCCTATGCTTATGCACCCACCCCGAAAGATGGTGTTTACCATATTGATACATGGGTGAACATTGCCTGGCGGGCAGGTGATTTTGCTGTCTCGCACGATGTTTACTTCGGCGATAATTTTGACGATGTGGGCACCGGCGCTGAAAGCGCATTCATAGGTAACCAGGCCGGAACATTTTTAGTTGCCGGTTTTCCCGGATTTGCATATCCGGATGGTCTGATTCCCGGCACGACTTACTACTGGCGAATCGATGAGGTCAACGACGCCGAGCCGAATAGTCCATGGAAAGGCGATATCTGGAGCTTTAGTATTCCCCCCAGAACAGCATACCTTCCAGACCCGGCTGATGGTGCAGAGTCTGTAGGAGTGGATGGCAGCCTTAGCTGGACGGGAGGTTTCGGTGCGAAACTGCACACGGTTTACTTCGGTGATAATTTTGACGAAGTGGACAATGCAGCCGGCGGTCTTCCTCAGGGAACTACGGATTACTCTCCCGGTGCACTTAAAATGGCTAAGACTTACTACTGGCGCGTCGATGAGTTTGATGTCCTCGAAACGCATAAAGGCAACATCTGGAGCTTTACAACCGAAGGTGCTGTTGCGGCGCTTAATCCGGCTAATGGTGCTGTGGATGTTACGCAAACACCGATTCTAACCTGGACACCTGGATTTGGTGCTTCGCATGAAGTTTATTTCGGCGCCGATGCAGCCTCTCTGGAGTTAAAAGGTAGTGGAAACCTTGGCTCAGAGAGCCTTGACTCCGGACAACTTGAATGGGACACCACTTACTACTGGCGTGTTGATGAGGCCAATAGCGCAAACGCCGACAGCCCGTGGACAGGTCCCCTCTGGAGTTTCACTACGGCCAACTTCCTTATCATTGACGATTTTGAGGGCTACAATGACCTTGACCCCGCCGACCCGGCCAGCAACAGGATATTTAATGCCTGGCTGGACGGATTCGACAATTCCGCTGCAAACGGCTCTGTCGTTGGTAATGCCAATCCTCCATTTGCCGAGCAGACTATCGTTAACAGCGGTAATCAATCAATGCCGTTTGCCTACGACAACGCGGTCGGTAAATCCGAAGCAACTTTAACATTGACTTCCAATAATGACTGGACAGTGAAAGGCGTTAATAGATTAACAATTTGGTACCGAGGCGGTTCAGCCAACGCTGCCGAGCAACTGTATGTTGTTCTCAATGGTACCGCCGTAGTCACTAATGATAATCCAGATGCGGCACAGACAAGTGAATGGACCGAATGGAATATTGACCTGCAGGCGTTCGGTGTGAACCTTGCTAATGTAACTTCGATTACACTCGGCCTTGGCAACAGGAGCAATCCGACTGCCGGCGGCTCAGGTATGATGTACTTTGACGATATCCGTCTATACCAGCCTGCACCATAACAGACGCCTTAAGCAGGATCGTAGGAATAGTAATTAAAATTGCGTTTTTAATGTAGTTATAGTCGATTCGGGGCCTATACCAATTCGGTATGGGCCCTTTTTTCATTGATAATTGTGAGATTGCCATTTGTATAGCTCGAAAGATATTCCTTGACGGCAGGGTGGGCAATTTGTTATATAATAAGAGTGAGTTCGGTGCAGTGCGTGCCTGTATAGGTCGCTGTTTGAGAGCATTGTGCTTTCTTATAGGTTGAGTTTCTGCAAGTTTTTCCATTTTCCGGGCCGCACAGACCAACTAATAGAAGTTAAGAAAAAAAGAAGTTGTTTAATTCGGAGATAGGGTTTTTTACATTTCAACGATGAATTCATAGCCTAATTCTATGGGAATTCGTGTTTTGGTATGTGGCCAAAGCAAAATCCATAATTTTTAACACTATTTAGAAGGAAAAATTGTTATGTACAGAAAAATGTCACTTATAATTGTCGTCGTGTCCATCGTGTTATTGAGCACAATGTCACAAGCGGCTCCGGTAGATATCACCCAACCAGGGGATACAATCCAGGGAGTTCCGGACGATGCAGATTGGCCGGGTAATGAAGCGCCTCCCCTGGCGATTGATGATAATACCGCTACGAAATATCTGCATTTCAAAGGCGATTTTGACCCCGATCCCGGGACAAATGGAGCTGGTTTCCAGGTTACACCATCAAAGAGCCAGAGTATCGTTACTGGAATGTCTTTCACCACAGCGAATGATGCGGTAGAGCGTGATCCAACTGTATTTGAACTTTCTGGTTCTAATGTCAGCATCGATGGGCCATATACTTTTATTGCCAGTGGTGATATTGTCGATTTTAATCAGCCGACGGCGTGGCCTAGATTCACTATTAACGAAACGCCGATTTCATTCGCTAATAATGTACCTTATGATCACTATCAAGTTTTATTCCCGGACATTCGAGACCGCGGAGGTGCCAACAGTATGCAGATCTCCGAAGTGGAACTATTTGGAATTAGCTTCACCGCATACGGCCCAACTCCTGCTGACGGATCATATCATGAGGATACATGGGCGAGTCTTTCCTGGACACTCGGAGATACTGCAGTTTCTCACGATGTGTACTTCGGCGACAATTTTGACGATGTGGACGCCGGTGCAGAAGGCACGTTCCATGGCAACCAGGTCGCCCCTTCTTTTGTCGTCGGTTTTCCCGGTTTTCCATTCCCGGATGGTCTTGTTCCAGGCGCAACTTACTACTGGCGCATTGATGAAATTGAGGCCGATGGCACTACCGTACACAAAGGTATTATCTGGAGCTTTATGATTCCACCCAAAACAGCCTATTTACCTGACCCGGCTGATACTGCCGAATCTGTCGAACTCGACGCAACACTTGGCTGGACGCCGGGTTTCAGTGCGAAACTGCACACCGTGTACTTCGGCGACAACTTTGACGATGTTAGCAATGCTGCTGGAAGTCTGCCTCAGGGAGCTGCAACCTTTAATCCCGGCCCGCTTGAATTGGCTAAAACATACTACTGGCGGGTTGATGAGTTCGATCCTCCTGCCACACACAAAGGCAACGTCTGGAGCTTTTTTACTCAAGGCGCAGTTGGAAGCCCCGTGCCTGCTAAAGGTGCCGTGGATATCACGCAGACACCTGTTCTCACCTGGACACCGGGACTTGGTGCTTCACATGAAGTTTACTTCGGCGCCGACGCAAGTTCACTTGAGCTTAAAGGCAGCGGAAACCTCGGTTCCGAGAGCTACGGCCCCGGACAGCTTGAGTGGGATACTACCTACTACTGGCGTATTGATGAGGCTAATAACGCCAACGCCGACAGCCCATGGACAGGTCCTCTCTGGAGCTTTACTACCGCCAACTTCCTTATCGTTGAAGATTTTGAATCTTACAACGACCTTGACCCCGCTGACCCGGCCAGCAACAGGATATTTAATGTCTGGTTGGATGGATTCGACAACCCGGCTGCGAACGGCTCTGTCGTTGGTAATGCCAATGCTCCTTTTGCCGAGCAGACTAATGTTCACAGTGGTTCCCAGTCGATGCCGATGTCCTATGACAACGCTGTAGGCAAATCTGAAGCAACTTTAACATTGACTTCCAATCGTGACTGGACCGTGAACGGCGTTAACACGCTAACGATCTGGTACAGAGGCGATTCCGACAACGCTGCTGAAACAATGTATGTTGCTCTTAACGGCAGTGCGGTGGTCAATAATGATAATGCTGAAGCGGCATTAATGCCAGGCTGGACCGAGTGGAATATCGACCTCCAGGCATTTGCCGACCAGGGCGTGAACCTTACCAATGTCACTTCGATTACACTTGGCCTTGGCAACAGGAGCAACCCCACTGCCGGCGGCGCAGGTATGATGTACTACGATGATATTCGACTGAATATAACTACACCGTAAGCGGGGATGTTACTGTTAAGTAAAAGGATGCAATAGATTTGTAAATTCGGGGCCTGTACCAATTCGGTATAGGCCCCTTTTTTCATTGACAGCAACGCTGATATTTTGGTATAAGGAAGGTTAGTTCTGTGCTTGTAAATTCCGGCATCCGAAGCTTTTATTCTTTCTGTGGGCACAATTCTTGTAAAGTGATGAATAGAGGAGGATATGTATTATGTGAGACACTGAGTCTTAAAGATAGCTTTGTGTTTCACAGTGAAGATATTAAACATTTCAATCGGCACTCTATATTGTTTCTAAGGAGGATTATTATGTGTAGGAAATTGCTATTTTTAGTTTTGGTGTTGGCTTTGGCCGGCAAAACTTCAGCAGAACTGGTGGGTCACTGGAAACTCGACGAGGCCTCGGGTACAATCGCTTATGACAGCTCCGGCAATGGTTTCGACGGCATACTTATGGGTGGCCCGCAGTGGGTTACAGGATATTTTGGCTGGGGGCTCTACCTGGATGGGACAGACGACTATGTCGAGGTCAGTACTCCGCTGAACCTGAATTCCAACACTGCGACCTTTACCGCATGGGTGAATTTCGACGGAAGCCAGCCTGACTGGGCTGGTATATGGGTTAGCCGAGCGGGTTCCACAATCGCCGGCATTCATTATGGCACCGCGGGGGAATTGCGCTACAATTGGAACGATGACACCTGGCCCTGGAGTTCAGGATTTCAAATACCGGAAAATGAATGGTTCTTTACCGCAGTGGTCATAGAACCGGATAAAGCAACACTCTATATGAATGACCAAAGCGCCGTCAATGAGGTCGCTCATGCCATAGAGGAATTTGACGATATTCTGGTATTCGGTCAAGACCCTACAGGCGGAAGGTTCATGAGTGGCACGATAGACGATGTCCGCATTTACGACCACGCCCTGTCGGATGTCGAGATTCTGGCGGCTATGGCAGGTAGTGATAAATATCCCTATGCCCTGGGACCTTCCCCGAAAGATGGTACCCTCCTTCTGGATACATGGGTAAGCCTTGGCTGGCGGGCGGGAGATTTTGCTGCTTCGCACGATGTGTACATCGGCGATAATTTTGATGCTGTGAATGAAGGCACCGAAGGCACATTCTTAGGTAACCAGGCAGCAACATTTTTAGTTGTAGGTTTTCCCGGATTCGCATATCCGGATGGTCTTGTCCCGGGAACGACTTACTACTGGCGCATCGATGAGGTCAATGACACCGAGCCGAACAGCCCGTGGAAAGGCGATGTCTGGAGCTTTAGTATTCCCCCCAAGACGGCGTACTTCCCCGACCCGGCTGATAGGGCAGAATCTGTAGGTGTCGATGTGCAACTTAGCTGGACGGGAGGTTTCGGTGCGAAATTACACACCGTGTACTTCGGTGACAATTTCGAAGAAGTGGACAATGCAGCAGGCGGTCTTCCTCAGGGATCTACGGATTACACTCCCGGAACGCTCAAAATGGCCAGGACTTATTACTGGCGTGTCGATGAGTTTGATGTTGTCGAAACGCATAAAGGAGACATCTGGAGCTTTACAACCGAAGGCGCCGTCCAGAGTGTAAACCCATCTAACGGTGCAGTGGATGTAACGCAAACACCTATTCTAACATGGGCACCGGGCTTAGGTGCTTCACATGAAGTCTATTTTGGCGCCGATGCAGCCTCTCTGGAGTTAAAAGGTAGTGGAAATCTTGGTTCCGAGAGCTATGACCCCGGACAGCTTGAATGGAATACTACTTACTACTGGCGTATTGATGAGGCTAATAATGCCAACGCCGATAGCCCCTGGACAGGACCGCTCTGGAGCTTTACTACCGCCAACTTCCTGATCATTGAAGATTTTGAGAGCTACAATGACCTTGACCCCGCCGACCCGGCCAGCAACAGGATATTCAATGCCTGGTTGGATGGATTCGACAATCCTGCATTAAACGGCTCTATCGTTGGTAACGCTAATCCTCCTTTTGCCGAGCAGACTATCGTTCACAGTGGCAATCAGTCGATGCCGTTTGCATTCGATAACGCAGTCGGTAAATCCGAGGCGACTTTGACACTGACTTCCAATCGTGACTGGACAGTCAACGGTGTAAACAGATTAACAATTTGGTACCGAGGCGAAGCATCCAACGCAGCAGAACCTATGTACGTTGTTCTAAATGGTACCGCGGCGGTCACTAATGATAATCCGGATGCAGCGCAGGCATCTTCCTGGACCCAATGGAATATCGACCTGCAAGAATTCGGCATGAACCTTGCCAATGTAACTTCGATTACGCTCGGCCTTGGTAACAGGAGCAATCCGGTTGCCGGCGGTTCAGGTATGTTATACTTCGATGACATTCGTCTCTATCCACCTGCACCCTAAGCCGACACCTTAAGAAGGATTATCGATAGTAACTAAAAATGCGTTTTTGATATAGTTATAGTCGATTCGGGGCCTGTGCTGATTTCGTACAGGCCCTTTTTTTTTGTGTGCCCGGCAGGGCACACTTACTTGGAGGTGAAAGTCCTCTATGGGCCCGACAGCGGGAACCAT
>VRUK01000215.1 GCA_019456195.1 Planctomycetota bacterium
TACTAATCCAGAACACCGCCATTCTCGGCCGATCCGGAGCCGGTAAGACTAACGTAACTTTTCACATCCTAAGCCAGCTTATAGAAAAGAAAATACCATTCGTATTCATGGACTGGAAGCGAACTGTCCGGCATCTTATCCCGAATTTTAAGAATAAGCTAAATATCTATACACCCGGCAGAAGCCTGATTAAATTCCCATTTAATCCCTTCGTCGTCCCACCCGGCATCGAATCGAATGTATACGTCAATCAACTTGTTGATGTCATGAGTCAGGCTTTTACGCTCGGTGACGGCTCACGAAGCATAATGCGAAAAGCAATCGCTCGCCTTTACGTTCAGGGCAATCTTTGTCCCACAGCCGGCGATATTATCAAGGAACTCGAAAAAGTCTCTGACACTGGCCGTATCGGCGGCTGGAAAGTTACTGCAATGCGGGCACTGGAAAGCCTTGAGTTCGCCGATATCTCTTCTAAAGACCAGATTTCACAAGAACAGCTTGCCGAAAAAATGCTCCACGAAAACACAGTTATTGAACTTGATTCATTGGCCCAGGAAAGCAAAAAGTTTATCATACCATTATTGTGCCTGTGGTTGTATTATGTAAGACTGAAATCGCCAGAACGTGAAAAACTCAAATTGGTTATTTTTATAGAAGAGGCCCATCACGTTCTACATAAAAAAGCTCAAACAGCTAACGAAACAATACTTGAAATGCTTTTTCGGCAGTGCCGTGAACTTGGCATAGGCATTGTGGTGATCGATCAGCACCCACACCTGCTTTCATCTGCTGCGATGGGAAATACCTACACAAGCATTTTCTTAAACCAGAAAGACCCATCTGATATCAACAAAGCCGCTGCTGTCTGCCTGCTGGA
>VRUK01000216.1 GCA_019456195.1 Planctomycetota bacterium
GCGGCTATTAGTGTTACTCCACGGTTATAAGAGTAAGCAATCGCCTCCTCTAAAGCCGTTGAAGGTTCACTTCCTCCAAGCCCCAGATTAATCACATGAGCGCCGTTCTCCGTTGCCCAGATAATACCTTCGGCTATATCGGCATAAGTGCCGGCACCCCAGTTGTTCAATACCTTCACCGGCATAAGGTAGGCATCAAAGGCTACTCCGGCCGTTCCGATACCGTTATTAGTATTTTGAGCAATAGTTCCGGCTATGTGAGTTCCGTGTCCGGAGGCTGAATCATCATTAGGGTGCTCATCATTATTAACAAAATCATAACCGGCTATAAAGAAAGTGCCGGCTAAATCCGGGGCCTGCTGATAGCTGCTGTTGGTGCCTGCCTGATTTTTTTCGCTGTAATTTTCGTAGGCAATACCGGTATCAAGAATTGCAACGACTGCCCCTAAGCCGGTGGAAATATCCCATGCTGATTCGGCATTAATGCCGCCATAGCTGGTATTGAACAGATGCCATTGCTGGGAATATAGTTCGTCGTTTGGTGCATTCAGAGCATAAGCGATATAGTTCGCTTCGGCATACTCGACGTTGGAATTTGCCTGATAAATTTCGACCATGTCGGCGACTGCCTCGCCTTCCGGCGTGCTCAATCTTCTAAAGCCGGCATATGGGCTCGTATAGATAGTGGAAACACCATGAGTTGAATTTAAGGCGTTTATGGTTTTTTCCGAGACGTTGGGCTTGAATTTGACAAGAAATTCACCCGGAACGGACTTTTGGCCTATACGGGGTTGATCATCTTCAAATATTTGGCCCCTGGCAATCCTTCCCTGGGTGAAAACCGAAACAAGCAAAAACATGACCAGT
>VRUK01000217.1 GCA_019456195.1 Planctomycetota bacterium
TCCAACAGTATCCTTTGGGGTAACGGTGACGATTTGTACAACTGTTCGGCTACCTACTCCGACATTGAGGATAATGACAGAGGTATAGGCAACATTCATTCAGACCCGCTCTTTACGACAGGCTTATTGGGCAACTACTATCTAAATCAAACTGCGGCCGGACAACTCGGCAGTGACAGTCCTTGTGTGGATGCGGGCGACCCGGATACCGATATTAATCTTCAAATAGACAGCTATACGACCAGGACGGACGGAGTTGCCGATGCAGGCATCATCGATATAGGTGCTCATTTTGCTGCTTTGCCGGCCATACTTGTACAGTTGGATGTTACTGTAGTAGATGCGAATGAACCCGTTGACCCGAACCTGGCTAATGGTCGTGTTGAGCCGAGCAGCGGTGCTTATCGGCAGTACGAAGTAGTGCTGCTCGAAGCATTTCCAGATGATGGTTATCGAGTCAAGGCCTGGACGGGAACGGATGATGATTCATCGACGGGAACCAGTAACCAAGTTACTATTGCTGCCGATTCAAATGTAACGATTGAATTCGAACAAGTTCCTCTTTATCAATTACGTACGGAAATTATCGGTGGCCGTGGAACAATATCACCCTATCACAAGAGAGGTGAATATTATCCCGATGGCACAGTGGTAACTCTTATCGCAGCACCGGACCAGACCTACATTGTTGACCGATGGGCCGGGACGGATGATGATACATTATGGTCTATTACAAATACTATCACGATGGACTCTGATAAGGATGTTACAGTATTATTCCGGCAGCCGAAAAGTCTGCTTGTGCCCGGACAATATCAGAGCATAAATTCAA
>VRUK01000030.1 GCA_019456195.1 Planctomycetota bacterium
ACTCTCTTAATCGGGAGGAATCCTCAATCTCCATTAGATAAGTACACCCAAACTGTTACCCAGGATTGAACCAGGCCCAATATTTGGTTAGTAATGCCATCTCATTTAATGGAACCTATACCCAACAAACCGGGGCCTTACAGGTTACACTTGGTCCAGCCGGAGCAGTTTCCGCAGGAGCTCAGTGGAATGTTGACGGCGGTTCCTGGCAGAATAGCGGAGCTACTGTTACAGGATTGTCGGTTGGATTCCACACGGTGAATTACAAGTCGGTTACTGGATGGACTTCTCCCCCAAGTGAATCGGTCACTATAAACAATGGACAGACAACTTCTATCAGCCGAAACTACACCCAACAAACCGGAAGACTTCAGGTTACGCTCGGTCCATCCGGAGCGGTTTCAGCCGGAGCACAGTGGAATGTTGACGGTGATGGCTGGCAGAATAGCGGAGCTACTGTTACAGGATTGTCGGTTGGATTCCACACGGTGAATTACAAGTCGGTTACTGGCTGGACTTCTCTCTCAAGTGAATCGGTCACTATAAACAATGGACAGACAACTTCTATCAGCCGAAACTACACCCAACAAACCGGAAGACTTCAGGTTACGCTCGGTCCATCCGGAGCGGTTTCAGCCGGAGCACAGTGGAATGTTGACGGTGATGGCTGGCAGAATAGCGGAGCTACTGTTACAGGATTGTCGGTTGGATTCCACACGGTGAATTACAAGTCGGTTACTGGCTGGACTGCTCCCCCAAGTGAATCGGTCACTATAAACAATGGACAGACAACTTCTATCAGCCGAAACTACACCCAACAAACTCTTGGTTCGTTGCAGTTTAATTCCTCGACGTACACGGTGGCAGAGAATGGCGGAAGCATCCGCATTTACGTCAGTCGGACCGGTGGCTCTTCTGGGTCTGCGAGTGTGAACTATGCCACGGCTAACGGGACAGCAACGGCTGGTTCGGACTACACGGCGAATTCCGGAACATTGAGCTGGTCGGCTGGGGATGCAGCAGACAAGTATTTCGACGTTTCGATCACTAACGATAGCACACTCGATAATAATGAGATTTTCACGGCGAACCTGAGTGGTGCTAGCGGTGCAAGCATAGGTAGCCCGAGTCAGACAACAGTAACAATTGTCGATGATGAGAAGCCTACAATATCCATCGCAGCAACGGATGCTTCTGCGGCAGAACCTTCTGATAACGGTGACTTTACAATAGAAAGAATTGGAATCACTACCGGGAGCTTACGGGTTTATTATAATACGAGCGGCAGCACCGCGACATCAGGGAGCGATTATGTGGCTTTGCCGGGTTATGTAGACATTCCATCCGGACAAACTTCTGCTCATATCACTGTAGTCGTGAAAGACGACAACGATGAAGAAGGTTCGGAGATAGTGAAAGTTACGCTTACTTCACAATCCTCTTATGATATTGATCCAAGCCTTAGTAGTGCGACCGTGACTATTGCCGATGATGAAGGAGCAGCTCCGGAAATTTCGGGGTTTATACCTGAACGGAATTCGTTTCAGGCCGCGATAGATACAATTATTCAACTGCATATTACTGATAGTGCCATCGGTGTGGACTACGAGAGTGTTACTATTCATATCGAGAGTGACCTTATTTATGATGGCGCAGAGGAGTCTTCTGAGGGTATCTATGACTCTACGGGCAAAGAACAGACGGTTAAGGGTATATGCAGACGTGAGGGGACAGAAGCAGACTACACGTTTGTTTTCCAGCCATCGAGTTCGTTTGATTACGAGCAAAAGGTAGATGTTGCAGTAAGCGCAACGGATAAGGCGGATAACGATATTACGGAAACCTATTATTTCTATACCGTGATGCGGACGTTTGGTAAAAACGTGAAGGTGAACTCGGATACAGGCACTCTTGAGCAGAACCGGCCGGACACAGCAAGGGATTCCAAAGGTAATATCTGGATTGTATGGGATCAGGCAACTTCTGCCGGCGATACCGACATCTATATTGCTAAGCTACCGGCAGGCGGAAACGCCTTCGAGTCGAGTGTGCCAGTATTTATCGGCGCGAATAGCCAGCGTAATCCTGCTATCGCAATTGATGGCAGTGATAAATTGTATGTGGTTTGGGAAGAGTATGCAAATCCGAATTGGGATATATTGCTTTTGACATCGACCGATGGGATTGCCTGGACGTATGATTCGGGCAGTAAGCCGTTCCAGGTAAACGTTAATCTCGATCCTACTGATACTGCTCCGGATCCAGTTACCCTAAATCCGGACATAGCTATTGACAGTTTGAAAAAGGTGTATGTCACCTGGGAGGAACAGAGGAACGACAACAAAGACATCTGGGTTAGGAGTCTCGAAGGAGACGTATGGGGGGCTGCAACCCAGATAACGAACGAACCAAGCAGCCAGACTGAACCATCCGTTGGTATAGATTTAATAGACAACACTGCGTATATAGTCTGGACAGATGCAAGAAATACGGAAACGGACATTTACGGAGCGAAGTCAACCTCGTGGAGCATTAATGCGATTGTTCTTGTTTATGGTGAAACTAATCTAATAAATCCCGTTTGTGCGATCTCCGATGGAGTTTTACATGTATCGTGGATTGCAGAGGAAGACGGTTACGACACGTATGTAGTCTATGGGAATGATGAGAATGGCCTGCCGTTTACATATAGGCCGCATATTAATGACGACTTAGAAGAAGGCAAAGTCAACAAAAGCAAACGCTCCCCAGCTATCGCTGTCAACGGCACAAAGGTGTTCGCATGTTGGCAGGATTGGCGTGATGTGGCGAATAATTCAGACACGGATATTTATTACGCCGAGAATACTGGTTCGGATTTTGGGACCAATATACTTGTCAATGATGATGTAGGAATAAATATACAGACAGATCCAGTCATTGGTATTGATAATAATGGTAATCCGTATATGGTCTGGGTGGATAATAGAGAAGGGAATAACGATATCTATTATGCAGGTGCTATGTCGGTCGGCCCTGCTTTGGTTACAAGCGAAGTATCTGCTGTCAGTGGAGATACGGTAGAAGTAAATGACAGGTTGAAGGTTGAAATTCCCGCCGGAGCGCTTGTTGCAGATACTACGGTTACAATTGCCGAGATGGTCAATCCTCCGGAACTTCCATCCGGGACTTTTGGTGTATTCTATGAATTTAGCCCGGGTGGGTTGGAATTTAATACGCCGGTGACTGTAACTCTTCCACATGCAAGTAATGAATGTCCTGGGTACTCGATATATTCTGTATATTGGTACGACTCAAGCGTTTGGCCACCCGCGTCACCTTGGACACAAGACGGGATAACTAATGTTCAGCATATAGAGCTGTCACCTACGCTTCACGCAGTAAGATTCCAAACCACCCACTTTACCGGATTTGGTACTGGTGGCGGTTTTGTTCCTGCTCCTGTTGGTGGAGGTGGTGGAGGTGGTGGAGGTGGTGGTTGTGCCATATCTACAAACAGTCAGGGTAACGCGATCGAATACATGCTGCCGTATATTTTCTATATTGTTGTCTTGTTAATAGTTAAGCTAAAGGATGCAGGAAATCGAAACAAAAAGGATGACCCCTTAATAAATTAAGGGGCTAAATATCATATCAGGGCAATCACATGGGATTGCCCCTACACAAAAAAAAGCCCCATCCGAGGACAGGGCTTTTAATATCAAGAACAGTTAAGCCATGGCCCCCGACCCCCGACAGAAAGTCAAGTAAGCTGACATTCCCCTGTTATGAGTCAGGTGAGCAGTTCTTCCCCTGTTATAGGCCAAGGTAGTGCTTCTCGGGGACAAGCTCGGATAAACTCAGGGTAAACCCTTTCGATTGACTATTTTCTATTGAATATTGACTATTGTGTTTGAAGAGAGTTAAGAGAATTTAACAGAGGGACGAGGGACGATGGACGAGGGACGATAAATTTTATAGGAATTGCCGGCAGCCTGGAAAAATCCCTAAGTTTGAGAAAACACCCTTGATATGTCCGGCTTCTGGTATATAATCATTACAAATGGTCGTAAAATCAAAATTGCTATCAGTATCAGCAGAAGGCTTACGACGGTCGTGTGGAGAGAGGTTGTCAAGTGAAATGCCCCTCCGTAACGCATGCGATATTGATTAAGCAAGTGAGATTCAGAATCGAGATGGCTCAAAGCAATTATGCATACTTAGCCCAGGAAAGGATCATAACGTGATAAATCAGAAGAGCAAGCCAGAGAAGGACCGTGGCACATCTCATGGTCGAAGAACATTTCTGAAAGCAGCGGCAGCGACGGCGGCACTGCCCTACTTGATCCCGGCGTCCGCGATGGGGAAAGACGGCAACACCGCGCCAAGTAACCGTATCGTGATGGCCGGCATTGGCATCGGCAACATGGGCCGGGGCGACCTGGGTTCATTCCTGGGTCGGGAAGATGTCCAGTACGTTGGCGTGTGCGACGTAAGAAAGGATGTTCGCAACGGGGCCATGAACCGTGTGAACGAAAAGTACGGGAACAAGGACTGCAAAGCTTATAACGACTTCCGGGAAATTATGGTACGCGATGATATCGACGCTGTGCATTGTGCAACACCGGATCATTGGCACGCTATCATAGTGATCGAGGCATGCCGCAACGGAAAGGACATCTACTGCCAGAAGCCCGAGACCAAGACACTCCGTGAAGGCAGGCTGATGATCGGCGCTGCTCGGCGTTATAGTCGGGTCGTATCCGGCGGCAGTCAGCGAGTACTCGGAGACTACAGGAAGATAGTCGATCCCTGCTGGAATGGAGACAAAGGCATCATCAAGTCGATCAACGTTAACGTTGGTCCGTTACCGAGGGACTGCAACAAGAAAGGTGAGCCGATTCCGGACGGTTTCGACTGGGATAGGTGGCTTGGTCCGGCCCCATGGGCACCGTACCATCCCCATCGGTGCAGCGGCAGTTATAGCATCGACGGCACAAGCTGGCGGTCGTTCAGGGATTATTCGGGCGGTGGTATGACCGACTGGGGCGCACATCATTTCGGTGGTGCGACCTTCGCCATTGATGTCAGAGAACTGGAGCCTGAAGAAGTTATCTTCCATAACGAAAACGGCAAGAAGTTCGCGACCTGCCGGTATCCGAACGGCAAGCTTCTTCACCACAATTACCCGGGTCGAGGCAACCTGGACGTAGAAGGCACTAATGAGAAAGGCCCCTCAAAGCAGGTTCCCCGTTACGCTGGAAGCGGCGGTATCTACGGTGACTTCATCGACTGCGTCAAGACGCGCAGGAGGCCGTTCCGTGACATCGAATACGCGGTCCACACCGCAACAGTGTGCCACCTGTTTCTTATTGCCTACGAACTGGAACGGTCACTGAAATGGGACACGAAGAAACAGCAGTTCATTGACGACGATGAAGCCAACCGCCTTGTCGATGTTGCAAGAAGAGAGCCCTGGGTGATTTAAGAAAGCGATGATTACGACAAGGAGACTTGATTATGACGATTAAAGAAACTATTGGAATGACACTAGTGGCTGGTACGGCGTCCGCAGCCGTTGCCCGGACGGATTCGGCCTCAGTAAACAAAGCATTGGAAACGCTTAAGACTTATGACTGGGGTGCAGACCGCGAGGCCTTGAAGCCGATCGACCAGGCGATCATCGCCACGCAAGGTGCTTCTGCACGTAAGGCGCTGGAAAAGAGCCTGGTGGACGCACTTACCAGCGGCATCTCACGATCTGCACAGGATTATGTGTGCCGCAAACTGAGAGTCGTGGGCACGACCCAATCGGTCAAGGCCCTCGCCGCCCTTTTAGCCGACGAGGAGACCTCGCATATTGCACGCTACGCCCTGGAACGCATTCCAGGCGAGAAGGCGTCCAAGGCGATGCGGGACGCGTTGCCGAAGGTCAGCAGCAAGCTCAAGCCGGGCATTATTGGTTCGCTGGGTGTACGTCGCGACAGGAAGAGTATCCCGGTCATCTCGAAGCTTCTCCGCAACTCCGACATCCAGGTCGCCAAGGCCGCGGCCCAATCGCTGGGTCTGATCGGCACATCAACTGCGGCCAAAAAACTGAGCAAGTTCTCGAAAAAGGCATCTGCCAATATGAAGATGCCGGTAGCCGACGCCCGCCTGGTCTGTGCTGAGCAATTGCTGGCCGACGGTAAGAAGTCCGAGGCAGTAGCTTTGTACAAAGAGTTCAAGGGCGATGACCAGCCCTCGCACGTCAAGGCTGCCGCCATGAAAGGTATTCTGACCGCTGCGATTAAGAAGTAAAGCCGCACAACAAACAAACAGGTGATTCAAAGAAGAAGCCTACACCGCCACTTGTACCCCGTCCACGCTACAGTGTCGGGGTATAGTTTTTTAGTCATAATGTAAACACAGTATTGTTTCATAATACTTTTATATTATTAATGACGAGGACACCACAATTTAGTTTTGAGCTTTGAGTTTGTTGGATTACTGGGGGCATTTGGCGCATATTGATCGGAAGATAGTTGTGCTTAGGTAACGGTCCCCGGGATATGGGAGAATTACAAAGGTTCAGATAATTTGAAAAGTTGCTTTTACCTAAAATATTCTATATATTCAATTGAGAAAAATAAAGTAAAAATAAAGCTAATTTTGAGTTTGAACTGGTGATGGCATTGGAAAAGGAAGAGCTTAAGCAGGCGGTACTATGGGAGTCCTCTTCTCCGAGCGAGGGCAAGAAGGTCCGGTGTAAATTGTGCAGTCATCGGTGTGTGATTGATGATGGTAAGCTTGGTCGGTGCTGTGTGCGAAAGAACATTGACGGCGTTTTGTATTCGCTGACATTTGATAAGGTGTGCTCGGCCAATCCGGACCCTATTGAAAAAAAGCCGTTGTTTCATTTTCAGCCCGGAACGCAAAGCTTTTCCATTGCCACGATGGGTTGTAACTTTCGCTGTGAGTTCTGCCAGAACTGGCAGATAAGTCAGGCGGCAATAGAAAGAGGGCAAATCAACGGAGAGCCGATAGCACCTGAGCAAATTATCGAGGGGGCTGTTCGCAGCGGATGTAAGAGTATCGCTTATACCTATACCGAGCCGACGGTTTTTATGGAGTTGTGTAACGACTGCGGGAGATTAGGCAAAGAACGGGGGTTGGCTAATGTTTTTGTCAGTAACGGGTATATGACGCGAGAGGCGATTGACTTTGCCGGCGACTGGCTGGACGGAATTAATATTGACCTGAAGGCGTTCAGCAATGACTATTATAAAAGATTGTGCGGGGCGAGATTGCAGCCGGTGCTCGATACGATTAGCTATATCGCTAAGGAAACGAATATCTGGCTTGAGATTACCACCCTGCTTATACCGGGTGAAAATGATTCCGAGGATGAGCTGAAAAAACTTGCCGATTTTATTGTTTCGGAGGCCGGACCTGATGTCCCGTGGCATATCAGTAAGTTCCATCCACAGTATAAATATATGAATTCGCTACCAACATCTATTGATAGTCTGGAGCGGGCTTACGAGGCAGGCCAATCGGCGGGGCTTCATTATATTTACCTCGGTAATGTACCCGGGTCGAAATCTGAAAGCACTTTATGTTACAATTGCGGGCGAATGTTAATTGAACGTATCGGCTACAGGATTGCTGGAAATAATATTCAAGATTCCAAATGCCCCGATTGCGGGACAGTAATTGCTGGATTCGAACTTTAAGAACCTATCCCAATAATCCGCTGAGTTTTCCCCTATGTTTTATTTTTGAGCAATTGCTGAAGTTTTTCCAGCTCGCCTGACTTCATGTGGTAACTGTGTTCTGCGTCGGGGTATTGATTGGACTGCACTTCTTTGGCGTAGGCGTTGAATGCTTCTATAGTTTGTTTGGCCAGATTGCCGTAACTTTTTGCAAACTTCGGACCTGGTCCCTGCGTAAGGCCTAAAATATCAGGCGCGATCAATATCTGTCCGTCGCAGCCCTTGCCTGAACCACAGCTAATCACCGGCACTTCGCAGCGTTTGGTGATAATTTCCGCTACCTCCTCAGCAGCGCCCTCAATCAGCAGCGAGCCGGCACCATGAGTAACCATTTGCTCAGCCAGGCTTATCAGCTCAGCAGCCATTACCGCGGTGGTCGCTTCAGCCTTGAATCGTCCAATCTTACTGATGCTTTGGGGTCTTATGCCGATATGAGCCATAACGGCTATACTGGCGTCGCTAACGGCTTTTATTACGTCGAGATATGCTCCGGTAGCTTCGATTTTCACCATTTGTACGCCTGCTTCTGCAACGAATCGGCCGGCGTTCTTCAGTGCCTCAGTTTTACCAAGCTGATATGACAGAAACGGCATATCGGCAACCAGAAATATATTCGGTGCCCCCCGCCGGACAGCAGATGTTATTGTAACCATAAAATCCATCGTTGCCGGCAGAGTCGAATCGAAGCCGAGTACAACCTGTGCGGCCGAATCCCCCACTAATATCATTTGCACATCTGTCTGCGAGATAAGTTGGGCCGTCGTGAAATCATAGCAGCTAATGGCAGCAATTTTTTGATTGTTTCTCCTGGCATCAAGCAAATCCGCTATCGTAATTTTAGTTTTCATATCAGTCTTTCTGAAAAAGAAATAACAGTCTTTCAGTTAATATTTAAGAACAAAATCTATTTACAAAGCGTAAAGTATTTGTGTTTTGAGGCCAATATGGGCTATTTTCTTAAAAAAACCAAATACTTTTTATCTATTTATAATTAAAAGCTTGATTCCTTAAAAAGAAAAGTGTATATTTTTCAAATAATTCTCCCTTTTCTTTAAAGAAATTCATATCATTTAATCGATTAATTATTATATGGAGTAGTTTAATCGGGTAAACTTAAATTTTGAAAGTTATTATCAGCTTTTCATCACCCTCCTCCGAAGCCAGATTCTGTTGTATAGGAATCTGGCTTTATTTTTCATTCCCCCATCTGTCAATATAGGCAATATCGCAACAGTTACTCATGTCAAAACAGGCAGCCTTCAATTAGCACAGCACACACCAAAGACCCTTTAAAAATATAATGTTCTAACTTCGTTAGCGCTTTGATTTTTGTAAGTGACAGTGTGTTGTCTGCGCACAAGTAGTCGACTTCTTTTAATCAACAATATGATCGAACATTTTCCTTAGTATCCTTTTACTAAGTTAGAAAAATATTTAGAAATAACAAAACAAATACAAAGCCGTAACAAAACGGTAACATTTTCTTAGCATAATTGCGGCTGATAATATAACCTTTTTACTATTCTAATTTTGACGCTGTTTTTTAAGAAATTAAGTGTAACAACTCATCAAGTTAAGCGTTATAGTTATATAGACAACAACTTAATCTTGTAATCGGTAATGGTTTTTTTGAAGGAAAGGTCTAAGCGTGAAGAAGTCCAGCATAATTATTATTACTATTATCGTAACGCTGGTGATTGTTTCCGCGATCGCAATAGTATATAAAGTCAAAACCAGTGCATCCCGTAAACCCACAGTTGTTCGCATAGAAAATGCTCAGCGAGGAGAACTGATTGAGTTTGTCAGTGCTCCCGGTGAAATCGAGCCCAGAATAGACGTGGCAATAAGCGCAAAAGTTTCGGCACGGATTATTGAACTACCATACGAAGAAGGAGATATCGTTACTAAGGGTAATCCTAACGCAAATCCACCAGTACCATCTTCCGTATTGTTACGCCTTGATGACAGGGATTTACAAAGCAGGCTGCTTTCGGCCGAGGCAAGCTATGCCGCCCAGAAGGCCCAGCTTGAAGTCGAAAAAGCAAGGATTTCCAGCCAGCAAGCCAGTCTTGTCGGCCTCGACGCTTCGTTAAAACAGTCCCAGCGTGATCTGGAGCGTCAAAAAGGATTACTTGAATCCCAGGATATCAGCCATGCCGTTTTCGACCAGAGTAAATTAAGATTCGATGAGCTAAAGTCACGATATAATTCCACCAAGTATACGCTTAATGCGGTGGAGTTGAATTTGTTAGTAATGGAGCATAATCTCGAGGCAGCAGGTGCCGGTGTAACTCAGGCGAAGGAAGCACTTAGCTATACGACAATAACCTCCCCTATTGACGGTGTGGTGACACGAATTAATGCGGAAGTTGGTGAGGTTGTGATGTTTGGTACAATGAATAATCCTGGCACCGTAATCCTGGAGGTGGCTGACCTGTCAACGATGCTGCTTGTTGCACAGGTGGATGAAGCTGACGTAGGCAAACTGGCAGTCGGACAGAAGGCCAAAGTTTTCGTCCAGACCTTTCCAGACGAGGAATTCAAAGGGGTGGTTGATTTGATTGCTTTGACACACAGGATATCTCCAAGCACCGGTACGAAATATTTCAGGACCGAGATATTGCTTGAAGGCAACGTGAAAAAATTATTTTCGGGCCTGACGGCACATGTGGATATTGAAACTACCAAGCACGAAAATGTTCTGAATGTGCCAAGCCATGCCGTATTAGGACGGCCTATCGATGACCTGCCTTTGAAGATTCGGGAGGATAACCCGGAGGTCGATAAAGAGAAAACATTCACACCCGTAGTGTATCGCTATATCGACGGCAAAGCAGTGGTAACGCCCGTCAAGATAGGCCCCAGTAATCTGACGCATACGTTGATACTATCCGGGATTACCGAAGACGATAAGATAGTAGTTGGTCCGTACAAAGAACTCGAAGGTTTAGAACACGACAAGAAGGTACGCGACGAGCGTGAAGTTGAGGCCGAGAAAGAGAAGAAGAAGAAGAAGAAGAAAAAGAAAAAGAAATCGGACGGCCCCGAAGCCGGAGCCGATGCAAATGATACCGGTGATGCAAACAGTGTCAAATCAAAATAAAAAACTAATAATTCAGCTTCAGGACGTTGAGCGGATTTACAAAGTCGGTGTGGAAAGTATCCATGCGCTTGGCGGAATTAACCTGAAACTATTTGAAAACGAATATGTTGCCGTGATGGGGCCTTCCGGCTCAGGTAAGAGCACACTGATGAATGTCTTAGGTTGTCTGGACAGAGCGACTTCAGGAAGTTATGAGCTGGATGGAGAGAACACAACGAAAATGACAGACGCATCATTAGCTCGCGTTCGTAATGAGCGAATCGGATTTGTTTTTCAGTCATTTGAGCTTCTCGGACAGTTAAGTGCGCTTAAGAATGTCGAGATGCCGTTGATATACTCAAAAAACGGCTGGTGGACACGGCGCAAACGTGCTCAAAACGTCCTTGAGCGGGTTGGGCTGGGAGACCGTGTAAAACATAGACCTAACCAGCTTTCCGGAGGTGAGAAACAACGAGTAGCTATCGCCCGGGCGCTTGTCTGTAATCCGAGCATTCTGCTGGCGGATGAACCTACGGGCAATCTCGACAGCAAAACCAGCGACGGCATTCTGAAACTGTTTGACCAGCTTCATCAGGAAGGCCAAACCATTATTCTGGTAACCCATGAAGATTATGTCTCGCATCACGCCAAGCGAATTATTCATATGAAAGACGGACACATTTGCAGTGATGTGTTTAATGACAGAGACCCGCGAAATAATGGAGAAACACAAGATAGCAAACCGGAGGAGAAGGTATGAAATTCGTAATTCAAGCACCTTTGGCTTTCATTCGTCTCACCTATCAAAGTGTGTATCTTGCGCTGAGTCAAATCTGGGCCAACAAAACCAGGTCGATACTCACAACTATCGGCATTGTAATTGGTGTCGCTTCGGTAACGGCCGTAATTGCTGCACTTACCGGTCTGAAAGCAAAAGTGCTGACCCAGGTAGAGACTTTAGGAACCAACAGCATATTTATTCAACCAAGAACTCCTAAAACAGGCCCTCTGCAACATGCCTCATGGTGGACTATTCGGTTTAAGCCTGAACATTTTGATAACCTGCTCGAACACTGCCCTTCTGTCTCACAGTTCGGCCGTATGACCTGGGTCGGAAACTATACCGTCAGCCATCGTGAGGAGTCAGTCGAAAATGTTACTGTGCGAGGAACCGAGCCTGCCGTTCATAAAATCGACAGCCGTCCGGTTACAATCGGAAGACCACTTTCGGTTATTGATGAAATGCAAGTGAGACAGGTTTGCCTGATCGACCCCAAGCTTCGTAACGACCTTCGCCTTGACCGTGACTGTATAGGTCAGTCAATTCTTATAAGTCACCACACATTTTATATTGTGGGTGTGCTAGAACCTCGCCCTGAAAACGCATTTGGGGGAGGTAACCAGGAAAAGTCCGAGATATTTATTCCTTATAAGACCAGCCTCAAGATGCAGCGTTACCCGTTCATAATGGCTATTGCCGAAAGCGAATCCGCCGAGGCTTCGGATGATGCCCTGGCCGAGTTAAGTTTCTTCCTTCGGAAAACACGGAATATAAAGCCCGGCGAACCAGATACATTCGAAGTTATGTCGCTCCAAAACGCACTGGAGACATTTAATAAAATAGCTCTTATGGTTACGATGGTGGCAGGCGGCATCGTTGGAATTTCTCTGCTTGTCGGCGGCGTTGGTATTATGAATATCATGCTTGTATCGGTGTCGGAGCGTACGAGGGAAATCGGGCTTCGCAAAGCAGTAGGAGCTAAAAAGACTGCAATTCTAACCCAGTTTTTAATTGAAGCGATAGTTTTGTGCTTTTTCGGGGGGCTTGTGGGAATTGGTTTTGGCCATCTTCTGACCAAAGGATTAGCCAGTATCCCAAAAATTCAACTTGATATGGCATATATTCCCTTGTGGGCAATAGGCCTTTCTTTCGCGTTCTCCGGTACGGTAGGTATCTTTTTTGGAATGTTTCCGGCGATTAAGGCTGCCAAACTCGACCCTATTGAGGCACTTAGACATGAGTAAACAAATTTCAAATTTCAAATTTCAAATTTCAAATTTTTGCCGCAGCCTTTTGCTATTGTTCACTTGTGGACTTATTCTCATGTGTACTTTTCTGACCGGCTGTGAGAGTTTTCCCGGTGACGAGGATTTTTACGAAATCACGGTGGCACCTGAGAAGCTGCGACAAGTAGAAACTCTTGAACTTCAGAAAGCCGAAGTTCAAGAGAACGGACGTACCGATGCGAATGAACCGCCTCCTCCAGAATTAGAGCTTAACCTGGAGCAATGCCGGGCCTTGACGTTAGAGAACAACCTTGACCTTAAGGTACAGCTTATTAGTCCGGCTATAGCCGCTGAGCGGGTTGGTGAAGCAGAATCTGCATTTGAGGCTGCATTTACTTCAAATATGGTATATTCTATAGGAGACACCCCAGCTGTTACCTCTCTTGACGATATCTCAGGCTCAAAGGTAAAAAATTTATATACAGATCTTGGTGTTCAGGTTCCTTTGCGAACCGGCGGAACTGTAAGATTTGACATGGTTGGCAACCGTACCAGGACGGATGCACCAACGTCATTTAATCCTTTCTATAGCTCGGACCTTGGACTTTCAATTAGTCAGCCACTTCTTAGAGGGGCCGGCAACCGCGCTAATACCCACGCCATTCGTATCGCAGAGTATGAAAGGCAGATAACCGATGCCAGAACAAAACTCGAGGTCATAAGAGTTATTGCTGCTATGGATCGTGTGTACTGGCGACTCTATGCGGCCAGAAAAGAACTGGAAGTACGGAAAAAACAATATGACCTGGCCAAAACTCTAAATGAACAGGCCCACCGTTTTGTTGATGCCGGCGATAAATCACAGGTAGAGATTATCCGAACTGAGGCCGGCGTCGCACAGCAGCTTGAGGCTATTATCGTGGCCGAGAATAATCTAAGAGACCGGCAGCGTGAGTTTAAGCGTACTCTTAATAAACCCGAACTGAATATGCAGACATCGACAATTTTAATACCCACTACCGAGCCTATCCCGGTGCGCTATGATCTGGAAAAGCCGCGGTTAGTCGCAATAGCGTTTGAGAATCGCATGGAGATGCTCGAGCTGGAGCTTCAAATCGCCGAAGATATCAGTTCTATCGATTACATGCACAACCAGGCACTGCCTTTGGTTACAATGGATTATAGATATAATATCAACGGCCTGGGAGATTCGAGAGACGACTCGGTTGATTTGCTTTTCAATAAAAGGTTTGAGGACCACCGTGTTGGCTTGTCGCTTCTGGTGCCGTTGGGAAATGAGGCCGCAAAGAGCCGACTGCGCCAGGCATTTTATCAGCGGAGACAGCGATTGGCTACGCGTAACAATCGACAGGCACTGATTGAGCTTGAGGTGCTGAATGCTATCGACCAACTCGAGGCAAACTGGCAGCGTATATTGGCGAGCAGACAAAGTGCAATTCTGGATGGCCGTTTGTTTGATGCTGAGAAACGCCAGTTCGAACTTGGTTTGAGAACATCTACAGACGTACTTCAGGCCCAGACAAACTTTGCCAATTCCCAGAGCTCTGAAATCCTGGCTCTTGCTGAGTATCAGATAGCACTTGTAGATTTGTCCTATGCAACCGGAACTCTTTTAGGTGCCGCAAAGGTACGATGGGAACCAATTGTGCCGCGAAGCAGCATTAAATAATACTATCGAGAGCTAATCGCCAAATCAAATATTTGAAGCTGCACCGCTCAAGAAGCCGATGGTTTATTCTTTAACTTCCGGACATGACATAAGATAGTCTATGCAATCACTGAATTTAGCTGTTGCAACAGCCATTGAAGAATCGGCCGCACCATAATAAAGACAAAGCTGGTCGATTTCTTTATGAACAACAGCGCCGCTGGGAAATACTACATCAGCAACATCTCCAATACGTTCATAAGTCGCGCTTGGTCCCAGTACCCACTCATCACTTCGGCGCAAGACCTTCCAGGGTGAATTCAAATCCAAAAGCGCCATGCCGACACGGTATATCTGTCCTGCAGTAGTACCACGAACACCATGATAGAACAACATCCAGCCGTGAGGTGTCTCAATGGGCTGGCAGGCCAGGCCGACTCTTTGGCCGTCCCAATACGCATGCCTTGTCTTAATCAAGGCCCTATGGTCACCCCAGTGCTTCAGGTCAGGTGAGAAACTTATCCACATGTGAGCTTCACCGCGTACAATGGGACGGTGTATCAGTGCAAATCTACCGTTAAATCTGCGGGGAAACAGACAGGCATCTTTGTCTTCCGGCGGCAGCAAAGCACCCAACCGGGCAAACGCCCTGAAGTTCTTTGTTATCGCCAGCGAAACCACCGGACCACCTTCACTAAATGAGACGTAGGTAACCGCGAACTGCTTTTGCTCTTCGAGCCAGACAATACGCGGGTCTTCCAGCCCCCATCTTTCTTCCCGGGAGCTTTGGTCGGCTTCGAGAGTGGGTGTAGAATCAATTTCCCAGTTAGTGAATCCATCGGCGCTTCGTGCAACCGTCAAATGCGAAAAGCCTCGCATATCCTCTACTCGGACTAAAAGTAATACCTCGGAATTTAATTTAGCTGCCGCCGCATTAAAGACCGCATTTGTCGGATAGGGCCAATCATCCGCCGTCATTATCGGATTGCCCTGGTATCTTGTAAAAAGCTCATTTGCTTTTTGTGGCCTTGAAAGCTCTGGCATAATTTCGACCTTTAAATATAAAACAGCTTTTATACATAAAATTCCCGGGACAAAGACCTATAACTTTCCATTCTATATCTTCAGTCTCAAGCCCACGGGAAACCTTACCTAATTTAATCGGCAAGATAAAGAACTTTCTGTAAGCCAAAGTGCGAATTTAGATACAACAATGTAAAATTTCCTGCCCAGCGGACAACTATTAGCAACAACCGAGCATATCGCAGGTTTTTTCTCGTGCCGGCATTCACTGAGCACAATTTATTAGTTTTATAAACTATGCTTTTTTAACTAACTGTGTTTCGTATAAGCTTTGGTACAATGGACAGATTTTAATAAGCTCATCATGCTGGCCCTGAGCGATAATCCGGCCGTTATCCATTACAACTATGACATCCGCCGAAATAACGGTGCTGAATCTGTGGGCTATTATGAAGCTTGTCCTGTCCTGCATGATCTCCTCGATAGCTTTGTGAATTTTCGCTTCACTGTCGGCGTCAATTTGACTTGTAGCCTCGTCGAAAATCAGAATGGCGGGATTTCTCAAAATCGCTCTGGCGATGACAATTCTCTGCAACTGCCCGCCACTAAGGCCGGAACCCTGCTCGCCAATAACTGAGTCATAGCCATCAGGCAAAGGAGAAATAAACTCGTGCGCAAATGCACGCTTTGCCGCCGAAACGATTTCTTCTCTGGTTGCGTCTTGTTTACCATAAGCAATATTTGCCGCTATGGTATCATTGAAAGTCACAACATTTTGTGTAACCATTCCAATCTGGCTTCGCAGACTAAATAGTGTCGCGGCGTGAATGTCTTTACCGTCAATTAATATCCGGCCGGCATCAGGGTCATAAAATCTCGGTATCAGATTTGCCAGAGTGGTTTTTCCCGAGCCGTTTGGGCCTACTATGGCAACATTATGTCCGGCTTCCACTGACAGGTTGATTCCCTTTAGTACCGGGGTTTCAGAACTCGGATATGTAAATTCGATGTCTATGAAATCGATTTTGCTTTTTAACGGCTCAAGCTCAAAAGCATCCGGATTTTCGGCTTCCGGTTTTTCGTCGATTATTGCGTATACCCGCTCAGCAGCGGCGTTTGCCTGTTGAAGCCTGTTCCATACATCACTCATTCTGCGTATTGAATCCGCAGCAGCACCAAGCAGAATAAGCAGTGTGAAGAAATCGGCCGGCTGCACCGTTCCCTTATAAACCCACTGTGCACCGAAAATCAAACACACAGAACCGGCCATCATTCCGAGTATCTCCATCAAAGGGTCTGTTGCTGAATCCACCTTTGCAATTCTTAACTGCCGTTTTAACAGCTTACGGTTAATTAATGCAAAACTTTCACTTTCATATTCCTGCTGGTTATAAACCTTTATTACCTTAATAGCCCCCAGCGCCTCTTTCAACCTGCCGAGCATTTCCGCCCAGGCCACAAGCGATTTTTTAGTTGCCCGTTTTATTTTCCGCCCAAGCCTGCCGATGACGAAAAGGAAAAAAGGCGCTCCACACAGAAATACCAACGTTAGATTGCGGTCTATCCACATTGCACAGACAATCAAACCAATTGCTTTTAACGGCTCGCGAAGGGTCTTGCCTAATAATACCTTAATCCCAACGCCAACTACCATTACATCTCCATATAACTTGCTGGCAGTATTGCTCGAACCTTCATCGGCAAAAAATCCAACCGGGATATCCAGAGAATGCCTGAAAGCATCTCTTCTCAAATAGACCAGAGAAGTATGCACAAGCTTTTGTACAGTGTAATTCTGATAGAACCGTGCGATACATCGCACCGTTGTAACAACCGCCATCATCAGTATGATAAAAACTACAGCCTTTCTTTTGCTCTCTCTGGTTCGTTCTCTTGGTAAATGTCTAAGGCCTCTTCTTGCTAAGTCGGCATAGAAAGGTTTTTTGCCACACTTAAGGATTGTTTGTTGAATTCCAGGTGTTAACTGTCCGGATTCGTCAAGTCTTCTGTATTGAAGCGATATGGACTTTACATTCGATATAGTGGCCAGCTCTTCAAGTAGTTTGCTTGAAGTAATTCTTTGGTTTGCTGTGATGATACTGCTTGCGGCACCGACAATCCGGTCATCACGTTTAAGCCCGGCCTGTTCAGCAAAACTCTTTTTCTTAACGTCAACAACTCTTAAGTAATATGCGACATTAGGGTCAACGAGTTGAAATTTGTCGACCACATCGAAACTAATCCCATAACGACTCTCACTAATCTCTCTGTTAATCCAGCCGTGCAGCCCCTCTTCGCCCATCATAACTTTCAAGAGCGGCAAAATAGTTGCAAAACTGAACGAAAAAAGTATTCCGATAAGCAGCGCGCTGCAGATAATAGTCACCAGTCTGTGCCATTGCGGCCAGATATACTGAAATACTCTCTTAAAATCCTTCATTCGATAAATTACCCCAATATAGCGTATAGTATCCTTCTATACGTTCCGTCTTCCTTTGTTTATAAAAATGGAACACTAACAAACTTAAACCTTTCGGTCAAGCCCAAAGACTGTTGACTTGCGGAGCTAATTTTATTAGCTTACTGCGTTTTAAGGAGAATATTTTAATGAAAATCGACGGTTTAGCCTTAGGTGCGTATGAAACCAATTGTTATGTCCTTCGCAGCAGTGAGGCTGCTAAAGACTGTCTGATTGTTGACGCAGGCCTTGGAGCGGATCAGCTAATCAAGTTCCTTCAGGAACATAACTTAAATCCTGTTTGCGTAGTCCTTACTCACGGGCATATCGACCATATCGAAGGGGTGGCCGCACTGCGAACTGAGTTCCCGGAAATAAAAGTGTATATTCATAAGCTCGACGCCGACATGCTCACAGAGCCTCATACAAATCTATCAGCTATGACAGGTGCTGCCTTCAGCGTCGAACCGGCGGATTTCTTCCTGGAAGAGCAAAGTGCCATCGAACAGGCCGAGATAAAGCTAAGTGTACTTCATACCCCCGGCCATACTCCGGGCGGTATCTGCCTGTACTGCGAAGATGAAGGTGTTGTCTTTACGGATGATGCTTTGTTCGCCGACTCAATCGGCCGAACAGACTTCCCGAATGGTAATACGGAACAATTATTACAAAGCATAAGGGAAAAACTTTTCACCCTGCCTGATGAAACAAAAGCATATCCCGGCCATGGCCCGATGACCACAATAGCCCATGAAAAAGAATATAATCCATTCCTGCGATAATCACTTTTGCATTATCTCGATATCCACAAAGCTTTTATACCGAAAACGGGCATAACTAACTCAATTTTGTTAGTTTTAACCCTTTAATGTTGGATTTTCACTTGACGGCAAGGCAGCTAATTTGGTATATAATATTAGTTAAACAAATAGCCAAAAAGCAGGTATATGTCTATTTCGGGCACAACAAGCCCGGAATCTGCTTAGTTTTCCAAATAGAGGAGGTGTTATTTGGTATTATACGAAGCACAGAGTGTTAATGTGAACTTTATGCTTCAGAAGGTCAGGATATTTCACATTTCAATTATCACTCCATATTAAAACTTTTGAAGAGGGATATTATGTGCAAACAATTGATTCATTTGGTTTCATTCGTTTTGGTGCTTTGTTTGGCAACAAACCTTGCCTACGCAGACCCGCTTAACCAGGATACCGGCCCCGATGGAATTGTGTCGGTTGAAGCCGAGCACTTTGATGCCAATGTTGAAGTAGGCGGCCATACCTGGGAGGAGACCGGGCCGGTAGATGGCTTTACCGGTGAGCTCGGTATGCACGCTCCCAATCCAACCCACGGCGGACATGGCAATACCGGCTATGCCGAAACCAGTGAGCGTCTGGAGTATGAGATTAACTTTGTCAAGACCGGCACGCACTATGTGTGGATTTTGGCATGGGGTGCTGATGGTACCGACGACTCCTGCCATGTAGGTCTGGACGGCGTAGAAACACCTCTTTCCGACCGAATGACCGGCTGGAGCGGTGCTTACGAATGGAACAGTGACAGAATGGACATGCCGGAACCGTCTCAAATCGAGATAACTTCGTCCGGCCCACACACACTGAACATATGGGTGCGTGAAGATGGGCTTATTATCGACAAAATCGTTCTGACCACCAATCCCGATTTCACGCTCTCAGGAGCAGAGGAAGGCCCCCCTGAAAGCAATCGCGGTCCAATCATGAATGCTTACAGCCCCACACCAACTGAAGGTGAGATATATTTGGACACATGGGCCAACCTTAGTTGGTTAGCGGGAGCGACTGCGGCCTCGCACGATGTATATTTTGGCGAGAATTTTGACAATGTGAACGATGGTACCGGTGATACATTCCAGGGGAACCAGGCCGAAGCGTTTCTGGTCGTAGGCTTTCCGGGATTTGCCTATCCGGAGGGTCTTGTTCCGGGTACGACTTACTATTGGCGAGTCGATGAAATTGAAGCTGACGGTACAAAACATGCAGGTTCCATCTGGAGTTTTACGATTCCTCCCAAGAAGGCCTATGAACCTGTTCCGTTTGATGGCGTCCCATTCATAGACCTGAATCCGAGCCTAAGCTGGACGGCTGGCTTTGGTACTAAACTGCACACCGTTTATTTCGGTGATAATTTTGAGGATGTTAACAGCGGTACTGTGGGTATTCCTCTGGGAACTAATAGCTATAATCCCGGTACTCTTGAAGCCAATACGGTTTACTACTGGCGGGTCGATGAGTTCGACAGCATTACCACGTACAAAGGTGATGTCTGGAGCTTTAAGACTGCAAAAGCCGGTGGAGGTCTTCGAGGCGATTACTATCAAGGCACGAATTTCCAGAATCTCGCGCTGAATCGGATAGATCCTCAAGTAAACTTTAACTGGGGTGATCCGGGCACACCCGATCCATCAGTTGGCAACGATAATTTCTCAGTTAGATGGACGGGCGAATTGGAGGTTCCATTTACAGAAACCTATACCTTCTATACTAACAGCGATGACGGCGCACGTCTATGGGTGGATGGCCAAGAGCTTATTAACGACTGGACTGACCAGGGGATCGACGAGAATTACGACACAATTAACCTTGTTGCCGGCAATATTTACAATCTTGTAATGGAGTATAATGACAGCAGCGGCCCGGCCATTGCCGAACTGCGGTGGTCAAGTCCATCTGTGCCAAAGGAACTCATCCCGCAAGCCGCATTGTCCCCACCTGTAAGAGCCGGTAACCAGTATCCGGCTAACGGTGCTACGGATGTAACCATGACACCTGTCCTTACATGGAGGCAGGGAGAATATGCATCTTCCCACGAGGTATATTTCGGCACCGATGAAGACGCAGTGATCAACGCCACCACAGCTTCACCTGAGTATAAAGGCAGCCATGAACTCGGTTCTGAGAGCCTTGTCCCCGGAGAACTTCTCTCGGATTCGACTTACTACTGGCGAATAGACGAAGTTAATGACGCGAATCCTGAGAGCCCCTGGAAGGGCAATGTACTTAGCTTTACAACCGGCGATTTCCTTATCGTGGATGATTTCGAGTCATACAATGACCTTGAATCCGATGATCTCGAGAGTAACCGGATATTTATGACATGGTTAGACGGATTCGATAACCCGACAGTAAACGGTTCTGTCGTTGGCTATGCTACCGCTCCTTTTGCCGAGCAAGGTATCGTCCGCACCGGCTCGCAATCGATGCCGTATTTCTATGACAACAATATGAAGTATTCAGAAGCAGAGCTAACACTAAGCCCGGGACAGGACTGGACACGACTGGGTGTAACGGTACTGTCACTGAGCTTCCTTGGTAATGCCGGTAATTCTGTTGAGCCGATGTATGTGAAGATTAACGGCAAAAAGGTGTTATATAACGGCGACGCATCTGACATAACACTACCGCGATGGAACCTTTGGAATACCGATCTTGCATCGGTTGGTGTAAACCTGCAAAATATCACGAGCTTAATAATCGGCTTCGGTAACGATACGAATCCGACGGCCGGTGGTTCAGGTACGGTTTACTTTGATGATATTCGGCTGCATCAGGCAATCCCTGCGGTCGCAGCTCCTTCTGAAGAAATATGGATTGAGGCGGAAGATGCCGATACGATAACCGCACCGATGGAGATTTATACTGACATGGCTGATGCCTCCGGCGGTAAGTATATCGGCACAACGGATGATGTCGGCAACAGCAGCGGCGCTCCACCGTCTCCGGATGGCACTGCGAGCTATACTTTCACAGTAGAAGGCGGGACATACATGCTCAGTTGCCGCATAATTATTCCAAACGGTGATTCATTCTGGTTCCGTATCCAGGGCGCTACTACACAGACGACCAATCACAGCAGCGGCTGGGTAAGATGGAGCGATCCTCCGAACTCAGATTCATGGTACTGGGACGATGTCTTCAGCGCCGAAGATGACGGCGAAACGGTACTCTTTACGATGGATCCGGGGACTTATACCCTTGAGGTCGGCTACAGAGAGGACGGCGCGCTGATGGATACTATCTTGATTTCCAAGGTTGAATAAAAAATGTTATAGAGCTGGATTTTATAACGTAAAGGTGTTGAAAAAAATAATGAGTATTTTGGTTAGCAGCCAAATCATAATTTATGTTAATTAAACTCTATTTTAAGGGAGGATTATTATGTCTGGGAAACTAACGTATCTACTTTCTTTTGTTTTGGTCATGGGATTAATTGGCGGGGTAGTAAACGCAGACCCGCTCCGGCAGGATACCGGCCCGGATGGTATTGTGTCGGTAGAAGCTGAGGATTATGACGCCAATGTTGAAGTAGGCGGCCATGCATGGGTGGAGACCGGGCCAACGGAAGGTTTTATTGGTAACGCCGGTATGCACGCACCCAACGGCCAAGGCGGACACAGCAGCGATTATGTCGACAATAGTGAACGTCTTGAGTATGAGATTGAATTTGAAAAAACCGGCACGCACTATGTGTGGATTTTAGCCTGGGGTGCCGATGGAACCGATGACTCGTGTCATGTAGGTCTGGATGGGGAGGCAACACCCCTTTCCAATCAAATGAGCGGCGGCTGGAGTGGTGGTTACACATGGAACAACAGCAGGTATCAAATGCCGGAGCCATCGCAGATCGACATAATTACAGCCGGCCTCCACACATTGAACATCTGGGTGCGTGAGGACGGACTTATTATCGATAAGATTGTTCTGACGACCAATCCTGATTACAGACCGTCAGGTGAAGGTCCCCAACTAAGTCATCGCGGGGCCAGATTGAAAGCTTATAATCCCATCCCGGAAGATGGTACCATACATGAGGATAACTGGGTAAGTCTTAACTGGTCGACCGGAGAGACTGCCGTATCACATGATGTGTATTTCGGCGATAACTTTAGTGAAGTAAATGAAGGCTCTGCAGATACATTCAGAGGCAACCAAACCGCAACATTTTATGTCGCCGGTTTTCCCGGATTCGCTTTTCCGGATGGTCTTCCTACAGGAAAAACATACTACTGGCGGATAGATGAGGTTGAAGCGGATAGTACTATAAACAAAGGCGATGTCTGGAGTTTTGTCGTTCCCCCCAGAAAAGCCCACAATCCAAGTCCTGCAGAGGACACTGAATTCATTGACCCTGATACAACCCTTAGCTGGACCCCCGGTTTAGGCGCGAAATTACATCATTTGTATTTTGGTGAAAATTTCGACGACGTGAACGCCGGCACTCCGGATACTTACAAAGGCCCTATTGCAGATGCTACTTATTCTCCCGGCACCCTTGCATTAGATAAGGTCTATTACTGGCGTGTCGATGAATTCGCTCTTACCGGTACATCTACAGGTGATGTCTGGAGTTTCAGAACAATATCTGAGATACCTGTTACCAATCCCAATCTTATTAGTTGGTGGAAGATCGATGCGGGTAAAGGCACCAGGGTTGTCGACTGGTCCGGTCACAACAATCATGGCTCCCTGGAAAACAATCCGCAATGGTCTGATGGATTTGACGGCGTTGGGCTCGAATTTGACGGTACTAACTTCGTTGAATTGTCAACCACTGATATGATAGGCTCGGATATAGGCTCTGTATGCCTGTGGGTCAAAACCACTCAGGCCGGGGTAGGTATGATTTTTTATGGAACAGCAGGAGGCGGCGACGGTTTTGGCGACCAGGATGAGTTACATATCAATATGATGGATAACGGCGGAGTTGAATTTTACATCGAAGGCGGTGACAATGACGTCAATCCTGAGGCATCAGCGGTGAATGATGATGCTTGGCACCATATTACAGCCACATGGGACATTAACGCTGAGGCGAAGCTTTATGTTGACGGTGGGGACCCGGTATCAGTTCCTCATACAGCCAATGAGTTTACCTTATCCGGCACAATCCGACTCGGGCAGCCTGCTTCTCGTCTGCGTTTCTATACCGGCCTGATCGACGATGTTCGGATGTACAATTATGTATTATCACCTGATGAGATTGCACTTATTATGAGAGGTGACGTAACACTGGCATGGAACCCACAGCCAGCCAACGGATCAACATCGAATATCGATGATGTAACATCCGTTAGCTGGTCGGCCGGAGATAATGCAGCCCAGCACGATGTTTACTTCGGCTCTGATAAGGATGCAGTAGCCGGCGCGGATGCATCCGATACTTCCGGTATATATCGGGGCAGACAGGGTGCCGCTAACTATACTCCGCCTGAAGGTATCGAATGGGGCCAGAGTTCCTACTGGCGAATCGATGAGAATAACACCGATGGAACTGTCAGTACGGGCAGAGTGTGGAGTTTTGCGATTGCAGACCATATCGTTGTTGACGACTTTGAGAGCTATAATGACCTTGATGAAAGTGAACCCGGGAGCAACAGGATATATCTTGCTTGGGTTGACGGATTTGACACACCGGCAACAAACGGTTCTATCGTTGGTTATGCTACTGCTCCTTTTGCTGAGCAGACTATCGTTCACGGCGGTTCCCAGTCGATGCCGCTTGCATACGACAACGCTGTCGGGAAATCAGAGGCGACTTTGACATTGACTTATCCACGAGACTGGAGCAGCCACGGAATCGGCGTTTTGTCGCTGTGGTTTAGAGGTAATCCGGTTGGCTTCTTAGAGCAGCCGGACGGTATCATTACGATGAACGCAGCAAGCGGAGACATTTGGAACACAGCCGACGAGTTCCGTTATGCATATAAACAGTTATCAGGCGCCGGTTCTATTACAGCACAGGTACTCAGCGTTCAGAATACCGCTGCCTGGGCTAAAGTAGGCGTTATGATTCGCCAGACACCTGATCCGGGCTCAAAATTCGCCGCTGTGTATATCACGCCCGGTAACGGATGCAGATTCCAGGTCAGATCAACTCCAGGCTCTAACGCAACAAGCGATACTCCAGTAGCAACTGCAGAACAAATAGCAATCAAGGCCCCCTACTGGGTAAAATTAGAGCGTGACGCAGCCGATAACTTTAATGGTTACTACTCCAGCGATGGCGTTAGCTGGCAGGCAATGTCATGGAATCCGCAGAAGATATCAATGCCTCCGAATGTATATATCGGCCTGGCAGTGACCAGCAATAATCCCGGTGTGAACTGCGAGGCCCAATTCTCTGACGTGACGACAACCGGTTCAGTCAGCCCGCTGACATGGACACAAGAGGCCATTGGCGTTGACATGGCCAGTAACGATCCGGAGCCGATGTATGTTGCTCTCAACGGCAATGCAGTGGTACAACACGACAATCCCAATGCCGCATTGATAAATGACTGGACCCAATGGAATATCGACTTGCAGGCATTTGTGGACCAGGGTGTGAACCTTACTAATGTTAATACGATTACTATTGGTTTCGGCGATAAGAATAACCCGCAGGCCAGCGGTTCAGGAAGTGCATACTTTGATGATATTCGATTGAATCGGCCGTAGCGGGAATATTAACCATAAATAGAAGATTTTGACGGCAGCTAAAATTGTAAGACCGGCATAAAAGATTGGCTTAAATTCGGGGCCTATATCGATGATTCGGTATGGGTCTCTTTTTTATTCGTACACAATTAAAAGCCCTTCTGCTGCTCAGAGATGAATAACAAAGAAGAAAATCTTTCCGTTGGCCAGCAGGATTATGTAGAATGGTTCGCTGAATTCAAACGGTGTGGATGACCTTTGAGGTGCACTGAGCATGTTTATTCTTTACCCTTATCGTGTGGATGGCGAGTTAAAATACTCAATCTATATGCGGGTAAAATCGGGCGATGCCCGAAGTGTTCTGCGAAATGGAGGATACCCGAAGTGTAGAGAAAAAAAGGCAGAATTTCGAGCATTGAACATTGCACAGATATAGTCAATATCCTCACAAGATTGTAGTGATTATGGGGCGTTAAAATATTTGGAAAATAATTTGAAGAAAATGAGCGTCTGGAGTGTATATTACTGTAGAAATAGAGTTTTTAGGCCAAGTTGAGAGAACGTTGAATCGGAGCCTGAAAAAGTGACAAGCGTATGCCAGGAAGAAATAACAGCAATGCGGCGCTGCCGCCGGGGTTCATCGGCGGCGTTCGAAGTTATTGTGAACAGATATATGAAAGACGCTTATTTTATCGCACTGGGACTTGTTGGCAATCGCGAAGACGCAATGGACCTGTCCCAGGAGGCCTTTATCCGAGCATATCGGAATATCAAAAACCTCCAACCGGAACGAAAATTCTTCCCCTGGTTCTATCAAATACTGAAAAATCTTTGTATCAGCCATTTAAGAAAACGAAGATATAGAAAAGCACAATCTCTTGATTCAGAAAACTGCCCGGAAATACCGGCTGCCACAGATTGTTTTTCACCGGAAGTTGTGGCTGGAAGAAATGAACTCAAAGACAAAGTCTGGCAGGCAATCAGCAAGCTGGATGATAAACATCGAGAAGTGATTATCCTGCGGCACTTTCAAAATATGTCATACGAACAAATCGCTGAAGCGCTTTATTGTAATAAAGGTACGATTACGAGCAGGTTGTACTACGCCCGTAAGAGGCTGGAAGAATTATTGAGTACTGGGAAAGGAGGTAGCATAAATGACATGCCATGATTATAAAGATTTAATGATGGGCTACCTGGACAATGAATTAAGTAACGAACAGAGACGTCAATTCGAAGAGCATCTGACCGGATGCTCTGAATGTAAGGCTGAGCTGAAAGAGTTCAGGAAACTTAAAGCTATTACCGATGAGGTAACGCTGGTTGAGCCTGAAGACAAAATATGGCAGGACTACTGGGGCGGCGTTTATAACCGAATCGAGCGCAGGGTCGGCTGGATTGTCTTTTCGGTAGCTGCTATTCTGCTGGTAATCTATGGCGGATTCAAGCTGATAGAAGAAATAATCACAGACTCTTCAGTAGGCATACTCTTGAAAGCCGGTTTGCTTGCACTTATTGCAGGCCTGGCTATTCTGCTGGTCTCGGTATTGCGGGAGAGACTTCACTTCCGGCAAAACGACCGTTATAAAAACGTAAGGAGGTAAGACAATGCTTTTATCTACGACAGATACAATTGTGGGGAAGAAGATTACCAAGCAATTGGGACTTGCCAAAGGCAATACCATTCGAGCCCGGCACATTGGCAGAGACATTGTGGCAATACTGAGACACATAGTCGGAGGAGAGATAACCGATTATACCAAGATGATGGCCGAGTCACGCGAACAGGCCCTTGACAGGATGATAGAAGATGCCCAAAAATTAGGCGCCAATGCGATTGTGCAAGTGAGCTTTACTACGCAGATGGTAATGGCAGGGGCATCTGAGATTCTGGCCTACGGCACGGCGGTAGTGGTTGAGTGAGTTTTTGCGTTTACCAGTTATCCTTGTTTGTGATTGTTATGAAAGGAAGACAAAATGGATACGATTAAAGATTTTCTTCAGCCTGAAATAATATGGTTTCTTGTAGGACTCGTACTGCTGATTTTTGAATTTATACTGCCGGGATTAATCATCGCTTTCTTCGGCGTCGGGGCCTGGATAGTCGCTCTTGTCTGCCTCATTACGAACATCGGTATCAATACTCAACTGATAATATTCATAATTGCTTCGGTGCTTTCACTGTTATGCCTGCGGAAATGGCTTAAAGGAATATTCTTAGGGCATACTGGCTCTAAACAGAACCTGAAGGAGAACCTTGATGAATTCGTAGGGCAAAAAGCAGTCGTGAAGGAAAAAATCGTACCCAAGTCCGGCGGTAAGGTGGAATTTCACGGGACCAACTGGCTCGCCCAGTCAGACGAGGAAATCGCAGAGGGAGTTATGGTTCAAATTATTAGCAAGGACAACATTACACTTAAGGTCAAAACATTTTAATAGGAAAGGAGCAAGTCATGTTAGCGAATGTAAATCCGGCCGTATTGACAATTATTCTCGTAGGCATACTCCTATTTGCATTGATTATATTTTTCAAGACTATAAGGATTGTGCCCCAGAAAATGGCATTTATAATCGAGCGTCTCGGCAAGTATTCGAATACGCTCGAAGCAGGCTTTCATATACTTGTGCCGTTTCTCGACAGAGTTTCATACAAACACACCTTAAAAGAGCAGGCAATCGATGTTCCGCCGCAACAGTGCATAACAAAAGACAACATCGCCGTGGAAGTTGATGGTATTCTGTATATGCAGGTTGTGGACCCAAAGAAGGCCTCTTACGGAATAAACAATTACCCGTTCGCATCCCGCGCAACTGGCTCAAACCACTATGAGGAGCGTAATGGGTAAGCTCGAGCTGGATAAGACCTTCGAAGAAAGAGAGACGATAAACATCGCTATTGTTGATGCTGCGGACAAGGCCTCGGACCCATGGGGGGGGGTAAAGGTAACAAGATATGAAGTGAAGAACATCCTGCCGCCTAAAAGCATTAAAGATGCGATGGAAAAGCAGATGCGGGCCGAGCGCAAGAAACGGGCGACTATTGCCGAATCGGAAGGTGACAGACAGGCAAAGATAAACAGGGCTGAGGGCGAAAAACAACAAATGATTGCTCAGTCCGAGGGCGAGAAACAAAAACGTATAAATGAGGCTGAAGGTCGAGCTATCGAAATTCTAAAAGTTGCCGAAGCAACTGCTTCCGGTATCAGGGGAATCGCCTCTGCTATAAATGAAAAAGGCGGAATTAACGCCGTAAACCTGCGCATCGCCGAACAATACCTGAACGAATTCGGCAAACTGGCAAAAACCAACAACTCGATAATAATACCTTCGAACCTTTCCGATATTGCAGGTATGATTAAATCGACCGCAACGGTAATTAAAGATCAGACCGAAGTCAAGAGCAAAACAGAATGAATTCCCGGCTCTGCAAAAGAGTCAATATAACTTTTTTTTGGAGAACATTTGAATGACAATACAGACTAATCTATTCCTTCACGAAGAGATTATGCTCTTGGCTTTGCGTGATGAGGAAGGTACTATTGCATCTGGAACTATGTACAAGTACGCGATCGGGGCAGCGGTACTATCTGAACTGTTGCTAAACAAGCATATTGCTGTAGAGGAATCCAAAAAGAAAAAGCTCATCAACCTCATTGGTTCACAACCTTTCGGTGAGCCCTTAATTGACCTATGCCTTGAAAAAATCGGCAACGCGAAGAGACGTGGATCGCTTCAGACCTGGGTATCACGGTTTGCCGGGGTAAAGAATCTTAAACATCGAGTAGCACAACAACTGTGCGACCGCGGTATTCTCAGGGCCACAGAAGATACAATTTTGCTGCTTTTCACACGAAAGATATATCCCGAAATCAATCCGGTACCAGAAAGGAAATTGATTGAACGGCTCAGGCAGGCCATATTCACCGACAGCAGAGATGTTGATCCCCGAACCGTTGTTCTGGTATCACTGGCCGAGGGTACCAGCCTTCTGAAAGTTGTCTTCGATAAAAAGGATCTGAAAAGCCGTAAAGCCCGGATTAAAAAAATCAGCAACGGCGAAATAACAGGAAAGGCCGCGAAAGAAGCTATAGCAGCTATGCAGGCGGCTGTTATGGTGGCCTGCATCCTGCCGGCCGTCATGATTACAAGCATAAGTCATTAAACTTCCCACAGAAGTATATCATTACTATGGTTAAGTCTCGTAATGGGAACAGCAGAAAAAAGGATTAGAAGCCGCCATTATTTCTCACTTTTTGGCAGATATAATATTGCATGTAATTCTACCATCGTTATATTAATTACAGATAAGGATATCTGAAATATCTCATTAGGACAAGAAGCGATGGTTGGTGTTATTTCCAGACCAAATACGCAGGAGAAACTTGAGATACTCAGCGCCGATGCGCAGTATGATTTGGCGTGTGCGTGTAGTACGAGTAAGGACCAAAGCCGAAAGCGAAGCGGTGACGGCAAATGGATATATCCTGTAACGCTTCCAAGCGGAGGAAAGAGCCCCCTATTTAAGACACTGATGTCAAATGTTTGCACGAATGATTGTAAATACTGTCCGCTTCGAGAGCAAATGGATGTTCGCCGGTGCAGTCTGGGGGCAGAGGAAACCGCGAAGATATTTCTGGATTATTATAACCAGCGAAAAGTTTTTGGGCTGTTTTTAAGTTCGGGTGTTTTAAGTTCGGCCGATGCAACTATGGACAAACTCAACGGCGTAGCCAGACTTCTGAGAAAGAAACACAGATTTAGAGGTTACATTCATCTGAAAATTATTCCGGGAGCAAGTGATGCGGCGATAGAAGAGGCGGTTTCTTTATCCAGCGCAGTGTCACTGAATATTGAGACAACAGGCGCAAAGAGACTTGCGAAAGTATCGAACAAGAAAAGGTATATTCAGGATATTATCGAGCCAATCAAGCTTATCAGCAGGTTGACCGAGCGCGGATCGAGATACCAGAGGGTTAAGCAGACAACACAGTTCATCGTAGGGGCCACAGGTGAGCCGGACGAGGAAATCGTCAAGTATATGTTCGGACTATACGATCGTCTTAAAATGCACAGATTATATTTCAGCGCTTACCAAAAAGGTCTGGGTGATGAGTCTATAGATGGTGAACAAAACGCAGAGGAAACACCGGCGGACATTCTTATGCGGGAACATCGGCTGTATCAGGTGGATTTTCTGCTTCGCAAATACGGATTCAAAGAATCAGATATTCTTTTCGAGAAGAATGGAAACTTGTCTTTAACTACAGACCCAAAAGAAGGATGGGCACTCAGGCATCCCGAAGCATTTCCTGTTAATATAAATCGAGCCTCAAGGTTTGCGCTCCTTCGAGTGCCAGGGCTTGGGCCGTTAACAGTCAAGCGTATTCTGGAGCAGCGAAAATCCGGAAAAATAAGGCATATCGAAGATGTGGGCAAGATAGGTGTCAGGCTGGAAAAAGCGAAAAAGTATCTGTCTTTTTAAGTTTGGAGAAGTTGAAGGAAAAGTTGTCTTTAATGAGCTTATTACTGAGGTTAGAAGCCAGGTACGAACACTTTCTTCCGTGGAGGGTCTGCGGCAGATGGTAAGTTTTCCTTTTACTATAGTCAGAACCCCTGGAGGTAATAAAAATGGCAATAAAAAAGAGAATAACCAAAAAACGTTCGAGTAAGGCTGGTTTACCTCCGGGAACACTGGTTTATGTCGGCGAAAAGGACGTTGAGTCAGTGAGAATTAATTCTATCGACTATGACGAGCAGGGCTTTCAGGAAAAAGAGGTTACAGACATCGAAGAATGTCTAAAGCTCAAAGACACGCCTACAGTCAGTTGGATAAACATCGACGGCCTCCACAACATTGAATTACTGGAGAAGCTTGGCAAAGGTTTTGATTTACATTCGCTTGTTCTTGAAGATATTCTCAGCACGGGTCAACGACCGAAGTTCGAAGATTATGAAAAACACATTTTTATCGTGCTCAAGATGCTCAGCTTTAATCAGGAGAGCCAGTCGATGGAAGCCGAGCAGGTTAGCCTGATATTGGGACAGAATTATGTCATTTCCTTCCAGGAACGCATCGGTGATGTCTTCGAGCAGTTAAGAGAGAGAATAAGAAACGCAAAAGGTCGTATCCGAAAAATGGGGCCTGACTATCTCGCCTACACACTATTAGATGCAATAGTTGACAACTATTTCGTCATCCTGGAAAAATTCGGCGAGAAGATTGAGTCTATGGAAGAAGAGGTTATTAGTAACCCAACGGAACGAACAGTCCAGCAAATTCACTCGCTTAAGAGGGAAATGATATTTCTGCGCAAATCGATTTGGCCTTTAAGAGAACTAATCGGAGGATTACAAAAAAGTGAATCTTCGCTTATTCACGACACTACTGATATATATCTGCGGGACGTCTATGACCATACGATACAAATTATTGATACCATAGAAAGCTTCCGCGACATGGTTTCAGGGATGCTTGATATCTATCTATCCAGCCTCAGCAATAAAATGAATGCTGTTATGAAGGTTCTTACGATTATTGCGACTTTGTTTATTCCATTGACTTTTGTAGCCGGAATATATGGTATGAATTTCAAATATATGCCGGAACTCGAGTGGCGATGGTCTTATCCGATTGTCTGGCTGGTTATGATTTCGATTGCAGTTATTATGCTGTCTTATTTTAGAAGGAAGAAATGGCTTTAAGACTACGATAGGGCATTATTATCATTCCGTTATCTGAGGAGAAGAATCCCCATCCTTAATAAGACACTTGCAAAATCACAACTCAGGGAATACGATATTACGGTACTGGCAACCGTAAGGGGTGGTGAAACAATACCCAATCTAACGGCTAACATGGAAATTATGCTCAGCGATGAGCTTATATGCTTTGGTAAATTAGAGAACATCAAAAACAGGATTGCAATGAATCCATGATTATTATTTGAAGAAAGAATTAACTGTATGTCTTATGTGTGAGAGATAACTTCAGGAGCAATTAATATGGATAATCTGCTGCTTGTCAACTCAGGATTTTATACCTGGTTTGTTCTTCCGGCTCTAATCTTTTGCGCAAGGATTATTGACGTTAGCATGGGGACAGTACGTGTCATATTCGTCTCCAGAGGTCTCAAATATCTCGCCCCTGTAGTTGGTTTCTTCGAAATCCTGATCTGGCTTCTGGCTATAGGGCAGATTATGAAGAATCTTTCCAATCCTGCGTGTTATATTGCCTATGCAGGCGGGTTCGCTATGGGTAACTTTGTTGGTATTTGTATAGCTGAAAAGTTGTCCTTAGGCATTGCCCTGATAAGAGTTGTAACAACAAAAGACGCTCTGCCTTTAAGTAGAGTATCTTAAGGCCGAGAACTACGGTGTTACAAGTATTGACGGACACGGTAGCAGTGGACAGGTAAAAGTGATTTTCACAATTGTGCCTCGCCGAGAGGTGTACAGCGTAGTTGAACTGATCAAGAAATTTAATCCGCAGGCATTTTATTCGATAGAAGAAGTAGGCTTTGTGGAAAAGGGGGTGTTTCCTTTGAGAAAAGGCTGGCATTTTTTTGGCTTGTCTAATTTGTTCAGGCCGTTTCGAAAAGGCAAGTAAAACTGTGTTAACTTCATACACAATATCTGGTCACTAATATTATGTTTAGTACTTTTTGAAATTTACATTCGGCATTTTTAAGACTCTGAATAGAAAAGCATAAATATCGGCTTGTTCTTCAATGACTTTGGTTATGGGCTTACCTCCGCCGTGTCCGGCTTTTGTTTCAACACGGAGCAGGATGGGGTTTTCGCCGGCGGCTTTTGCCTGGATAGTGGCCACGAATTTCTTGGCGTGAGAGGGAACAACGCGGTCGTCGGTATCGGCTGATGTAACAAAGATGGGTGGGTAATCCTCACCCGCCTTGATGTTGTGGAGCGGGGAATAGGCATAGAGAAACTTAAAATGTTCCGCAGACGCCTCGGCGTTGCCGTATTCCGGCACCCAGTAGCGACCAACTGTGAACTTATGATATCTCAGCATATCGGTAACAGGAACCTGGCATATAACAGCACCAAACAAATCAGGACGCTGTAACATACAGGCGGAAACAAGCAGGCCGCCATTACTACCGCCCCTTATTGCAAGCTTTTTCACATTGGTGTATTTATTTGCAATGAGCCACTCGGCGGCACTGATGAAATCATCAAATACGTTCTGTTTTTTATCGAGCATACCGGCCTGGTGCCAGGTTTCGCCGTATTCGGAACCTCCCCGCAGATTAGCAACACAATATACGCCGCCCATCTCAAGCCAGTTAATGACAGATACTGAAAAAGATGGTCTGATATTTATATTAAAGCCGCCATAGGCGTAAAGCAGTGCCGGGTTATTGCCGTCAAGCTTAAGACCCTTCTTATGTGTAATGAACATAGGGACACGGGTGCCATCTTTGGAATGATAGAAAACCTGTGTGGTTTTGTAGCCAGAAGAGTCAAAGTCGATTTGAGGTTTTTGGAAAATTGCCAACTGCTCAGTGCGAAAATCATAGCGATAGTTTGTATCAGGAAAGAGAAAAGAAGTAAAAGAAAAGAACATTTCAGTATCGTCCTGTCTGCCGGACAGGCTGCCGACCCTGCCGAGAGCAGGCAGTGGAATTTTCCGGACATAATCTCCGTCAAGGTCATAAATTTTAAGCTGGTGGTGAACATCGTGCATATAGGCAACGACGAAGTGATTATTAATAAGGGCAACAAAATCGATTACGTCTTTGGTTTGCGGCAGGATTGTATGCCAGTCGCCTGGCGCGGGATTATTTGTATCGATAGCGATGATTCGTCCGCGCGGGGCGCCGAGGTCGGTATTAAAGAAAAAGATCGAGTCAACATTACCAATGAAGTCGTATCGAGCGTCGGCATCATCGAGCAATCTTATAAATGGAGCACTGCTTTCAACCGGACGGTAATAAATACGGTTCTTAGGGTCGGTACCGTGATATACATAGAGAATGAGAAATTTACCGTCCTCAGTGACAAATGGGGAGAAACCTAATTCTTTATTGTCCGGGCGTTCGTATATGAGTTTGTCCTGCGATTGCGGCGTGCCGAGCTTGTGCCAATAAACACGGCTAAAGTTTGTCTGGTCCTCGACGGGAACAGTATTAGGATCAGGGAAACGGTTGTAAAAGAAGCCTCTGTTGTCGTGCTTCCAGGCAACGGAAGTAAATCGGCACCATTGAAGAGTTTCCTCATAGTCCCGCCCGGAATCGATTGTGCGGATTTTGATTTCCTGCCGGTCGCTTCCACTTCTGGAGACAGCATAGGCCAGCAGAGTGCCATCTTCGCTTACAGCCGTAGTGCTTAGGGCAACGGTACCGTCCTTACTGAGTAAATTAGGATTGATAACGACAGCAGGCTGGCTTTCGAGTGTTTGCTGAATATAGAGGACGGATTGATTTTGCAGGCCATCATTTTTTCTGTAGAAATAGCGTTCGCCCCGCTTATACGGAGCTGAATACCGGGGGTAATTCATTAATTTTTTCAGACGTGTCTTGATTTTCCTTCTGACAGGAACAGTTGACAAAAAATCAGAGGTCAGCTCATTCTGCTTTGCAACCCAGCTCTGAGTTTCTTTTGCATCAGCATCTTCGAGCCAGCGATAGGGATCGGAAACTTCGGTACCATGATAGACATCAACAACAGAATCCCTGCGTGCCTGGGGATAAGTCAATCCACCGGTCTGGACTTCGGTTGGAGATAGTTGCCTGCACCCACAGAACAATGCGCCCCAAACGAGTGCAACGGTAAATAAACATATATTGAAATATTTCATCGTTTATATCCTCATCATCAGATAATAAATTTTCATAGAAACCATATTTGAAGAAGTGTATTAAGCCCTGTCAAATACGAATTAGGTTAATTTGGGAAAATTTGTTGCAATTTTTGAGAATGGCGGTTATTATTCGACCCAAAATGAGGTTTTGGCGAATGGATGAGCCGAGCAAAAATAGTAATAAAGTTGGTAAAACAAGCGCCAGCAAGGTCTTAAGAGATTTTGTTGACCGCCTGAGCGATGAGCATCGTATGCTGGTCGTTCTCAAAGCACAATTATATGGCGGAACATGGGAGCCGATGCTCGATGACCTGAAAAATCGCCTGGTAGGTAAGCCCTATATATTTAAGCTGGTAAATCGAATAAATGATGATATCGAACGCATCCAGCAAATGCAGATTTTCGAAGAGGAACAGAATGTCGATTTGGCTGACTATGTCGAACTACCGTAAATGTAAGGTTTTTTTGTGAGGGTTTGTGAAATGTCAAGAATATCGAAAAACGGATTTGTTTTATTGGCGAGTCTTTTAGTCTTGTGTTTTGTGCAATACAGCATTGCAGCAGAAGGTACTTCACAATGGCTCGTTTCACCGAAGCTGCTCGAACACGCCAACCTGAAAATATTGTGGGAAAGTAAGCTGTCTATCAAAAAGACTGAGAGTTTGGAGCAATTGCTTATTCTCGGCAACAGTATCTATGCAATTTCAGACCGGAATTATATGGTTTCTCTGAACAAGGAAAACGGGGATATCATATTCCGTAGGATTGTTGCGCCGGAAGGCCTGCCCGTTGCAGGATTGCAGCTTTACGGAGATGAGCTTATATCGATAGTTGGCACAAAACTAATTGAGCTAGATCCACAAACGGGAAATCAGCTCAAGACCGTAGATGTGGGATTTGGTATAGCCTGTCCTGCCGCCCGCAACAGTTCGTATTTTTACCTTGGTGGAACTGACAAACGTCTGCATACCTTGCGGGCCGAAGATAAGGTACAGATTTTTGAGGTCGCCGCCAAGAACGATTCAATGATTACTTCCATTATCGCCCATGACATCTCCGTCATCTTTGGGACTGCTGCAGGCAATATAATAAGCATTACGCCGGACAGGCCAAGAAAACTGTGGCAATTTGATGCGTCCGGCGGCATAGCAGGACCGATTGTCAGAGATGGAATGTCGCTGTTTTTTGCCAGTAAGGACACAAACGTGTACAGGGTCGATATGGTTGGTTTACCTTTGAGAAGGCAACTTGTTTGGAAATATCAGACCGCCGGTGTGCTTGAGAAGGAACCTCGTGTGACACAACAGGTCGTTTATCAGAATGTTCCCGGTAAGGGTCTAACAGCAATAGACAAACAAAGCGGACAATTCATGTGGTCGGTGCCGGGTGGCGTTGATTTATTAGCTGAGGCCAAAGACATAGCTTATGTGATTACCCAGGACAGGAAACTTGTCGTAATGGACAACCTCAGTGCAAAGAAACTATATTCGGTTAATTTTGCAGAGGTTACGAGATACACAGCCAATATAACAGACTCGAAAATTTATATCGCAGATAAACACGGCCGGATTGCCTGCCTGCAACCGGTTAAATAGTTTGCAGTTCCACTGTATGGCATCTATATACAAAACCGACTGGATGCACATTCGGAATGCGAGGGACCAACAGTAAAACGTATATAAAGGAAATGGTAACACAAAAGGAGTACAAATGGACGTGAAAATCAAGACGGCGTTAATAAGTGTTTCTGACAAAAGCGGCGTGGTCGATTTCGCCGGCAAGCTCAGCAAGATGGGAGTTAAGATAATCAGCACCGGCGGAACAGCGAAAAAACTCAGCGAAGCCGGGCTGGATGTTGTTGGTATTGAGTCAGTCACGGGTTTCCCGGAAATGATGGATGGCAGGGTAAAAACACTTCATCCAAAGATACATGGGGCGCTGCTGGGGCTTCGCGATAAAAGTGAACACAAGGCCGCAATGGATGAACATAATATCGAACCGATTGATTTAGTATGTGTAAATCTGTACCCGTTCGAACAAACAATCGCTAAATCTGACTGTACATTGGCCGAAGCAATTGAAAATATCGATATTGGCGGGCCAAGTATGCTTCGATCCGCTGCGAAAAATCATAAGTTCTTAACGGTCGTAACACAAGCCGGCCAGTACGACCAGGTCATTGAAGAGATGGAGAAAAACAATGGGGCCGTTGGTGAAAAGCTGCGAAGCGATTTCGCACGGATTGTGTTCGGCTTGACGGCTTCGTATGATACAGCGATAGCAAAATATCTTAACTCTATATCAGGCGAAGAGTATCCTGAGAAAGTTTCAATTGCAATCAGCAAAACTGCATCGTTGCGCTACGGTGAAAATCCCCATCAAACCGCGGCCTTCTACAAGCTTCCGCCAAGCAGTGAAACTTCGACCTGCAGCGGCACTTTATTGGAAGGCGGTATAGGCATCAGCTTTAACAATCTTCTTGATACTAATGCGGCGTTTGAATTGGTTAAGGAATTTACTGCCCCGGCCGCTGTTGTTGTTAAGCATCTTAATCCGTGCGGTTGTGCCATTGATGATGATATTTGCGTTTCATATCGCAAGGCGTACGAATGTGATGTAGTCAGTGCATTCGGCAGTATTATCGCCCTGAACAGAAAAGTGGACGTCGAACTGGCACGAACGATTATGGAATCTTACAGCCGATTCGGTAAAGCATTAGGTGCCTCAGGATTCTTTGCAGAGGTGATTATCGCACCTGAATTTGATGCCGATGCGGTCGAGATAATCAGGACGCTCAAAACCTGGGGCAACAGAGTCCGGCTGATGAAAACAGGGCCGATTGACAGAGCCAAGATTGACCGCGGTGAATTTGACATTCGCTGTGTAGTCGGCGGACTGCTCTTACAGAAACGTGACTTAGCCGGCTGGGAGCCGGATGTCCTGACGTATCCGACAAAGGCAAAGCCCACCAAAAGCCAGCTTGACGATTTGAAGGTCGCCTGGCTTGTCGCCAAGCATACAAAGAGCAATACAATCGTGCTGGTCAAAAATAAGAAGGTTTTAGGCGTAGGGGCGGGCCAAATGAATCGTGTTGAGTCGGGGCTGATTGCTTTCTCACACGCCGATGACGAGTCGAAAGGCTGTGCGATGGCCTCGGATGCGTTCTTCCCCTTCCCGGATAACATTGTAAATGCCGCAAAAGCGGGAGTAACTGCAATAGTTCAGCCGGGCGGCTCTAAAAAAGACGATGAAGTCATCGCCACCGCAGACAAAAACGGCATCGCGATGGTCTTTACCGGCAAACGACACTTTAAACACTAATTTCATACCGTGTTGTGTGTATCGCCTGGTGTGAAAATAGTTTTTATTTAATTTAACCGATTTTCAGCTTTACCCGGGGTCCGCCGGATATTTATAGCGGACCCCCGGGTACACCTATGTAAACAATTTTTTATTCGCCGCCCAGAATGGACACCATTGGCGATTGAAGCAAACGTATCTGCCGGCTCGTTCTGTCACGCCAAAGAATCGATTCCTGAAGGCTTTGCTTGGCCATACCAGACTTGAGTGAGAGCAGCTCATAGTCGTCAGCCTTGGCAAGTAGCGATTCTGCTTCAACCAGTTGCTTTTCCATACTCGTAAGGGATGCCTCTTGCTGCGTTTCCTGTATCAAACGGTCAGCTAATTCTTTATTAAGAGACTCTATCAGGTTGCCTCCGAGAGATTTACTGAGCGATTCGCGCCGCGTGGCTTTTGCTATTCTTTCTCTGGCAAGTCTTTCCTTTATTTCATCAACCTGAGAAGTTGTTATCGTACCCGCCTTAGCTTGTTTTTCAGCTTCAACGAGAAGCTTACCGATCAAGTCGATTATTTTCTGTTGTTCTATGCTTATCGCATCATTCTCGAGCTGTTCGGTTATTTTGATCTGAATTTCAGATATTCGCTTGGTTGTTGCGTCGCTAATGACTTGGTTGGAGGCCTGACTCATCTTGGCAGCCTGAACTTCCTGACGCAGGCGGTAAATATCAGCGAGAATCTGGTCGTGGTCAAGAACACGAGATCGCGAGATTTCCCTGAGAGTTTTCTGCTTTTCACGCAAGTCGGTTTCAGCGCGGGCGGCTTCCTGTTCTGCAAGCTTTAGCTGGCTTTCATATCTCAGCTTGTAATCCTCAAATACTTTAACAAGAGTGCTCCTAAGGCCGTCAACAAGAGCATACATAAACTCCTCTGCTGCGGGCTTGACGTTCTCCGGCAGGTTAACCTGAAGCTTCAAAAGAATCGTTTGCTCAGCAGCAGAGTTCGGTGGCATTGCAGTTGTTGCTGAAGTTCTGCGAGAAGACCCGGGCCGGGCGGTAGAAGCTGTGTACTCCCGCCCCAATCGCTCCCTCTCCTTCATCATCTCATACTCGTATTCATTCATGCCTGTAGGTGTAGCTCTACGCATTGGAGAAGGTTCCGGCAATACCCTGCCGGAAGCGCCGCCCAACGCTTCGATTATAAAGATATCAGAAACCTGATCGGGTGAGATATCGAGCATTTCACGAGCAATCCTGCCGCCAACGCTGGTACTGTGCATCAGATAGTCTATAGTGAGACTATCGAGTGACAAAACAAGCGGATCGAACGTTATCTTGACCAAACAGCTTGCAGTGTGCGTGCTTGAAATCCGAGCCGCTGCCGGCTGGTTAGCTGATTGCGCCGGAACTGACGCGAAAAGGACCAAAGCTAACAAGATAACGAAACGATTTCTGCCTTCCATTTCAACTCTCCTTTTGAATCTATTTTGTTGAATTTCCTGCTTTCGATTTCTGATAATCGCTGCCGAGCTTTCTGGGCCTGGATAGACTTCGGGAAAAGCTCGATGACGCGGTTGTAGGTCTCGACGGCGGAATCCCTTCTGTTTAGCTCGCGATACAAACGGTCGGCCTGATATACGAGGATAGAAGCGGTTTTATCAACTTGTTTCTGTATTTCATCGAGTGGGTCGGGAATGCTTGCAAGCTGGGCCTCGAGTTCGCCAAGTGAGTATTGTTTTTGCTCGGCAACAAGCATCTCCTGTATGAGGTTTACTGCGGCATCAGTCTTTGCCTGAAGTTGTTCAAACTGTTTTTCAAGCAAGACGATTTTCTCCTGGTCTTTTGTTTTTTCAGTGGTTCTGATTGTAAGATTCCAGATACCGACAGCTATCAGAATAACAGCCGCCGCTGCCAGAGGAGCGGCAAAGCTTATCCGCAAATGTCTCCGATGGGCACGGCGCCGGACGATTGCGGAGAGATTGGCAGAAACGGCCCCTGGCAAGCCCGCCATACGGTCGGCTTCCTGAAGCAGGTTTTTTATTTTGTCTTCTGTCATAATTTCTCCTTTGTCAGTTCACCCAGGTCATCTCTTAAACGAGCCCTTGCGCGGTTCAGCCTGACCTGCAATGCGTTTGTAGATATTCCCAGAACTTGGCTGATTTGCTCAGGTGGAAGCTCTTGCAGATACCTTAATACAACCGCCTCACGATATTTAGCGGGTAAAGCCTGAATAGCACGACGAATACGCTCGAAAGTCTCGTTGTCCATCGAGGCCTTATCCGCTGTGCCGGCCGAAGCATCAATAGCTTTATCAGCAACCTGTGATATTCGCCGCCTCTGGAGCATTCGCTTATATCGGTAACTGCGGCATTTATTGACTGTTATGGTAAAGAGCCAGGTTCTAAGGCTGCAATCGCAGCGAAATTTTTTCAGGCCGAGAAATGCAGCGAGGAAGATGTCTTGCGTAACATCATCGACCTCGCCGGACCAGCCGAGCAATCGACTGGCCAGTGCTGCAATATCGGACGAATATTGCTCGACAATCCTGTCAAAAGCAGATTCGTCACCCCTATTAAATTGTTCGACGAGACGTTCATCATCAATCGTTTCGGCCATGACCACCATATTAGAGCACTGAAGTGCAGAAAACTTACAAAAATTCGCTGAAAAAGTGGAAAAAATACCAGCACCCACGAAAATCTGGGCATCCACACGGCATTTACCCCTATAATCCTGCGGCTTTTCGGAGTTTTGCGGCCATATCGGTCTTTTCCCAGGTAAAGTTTGGCAAATTTCGTCCGAAGTGCCCACCGTAAGAGGTCTGAGCAAAAATTGGACGAGCAAGATTTAAGTGCTTGATCATAGCCTTCGGAGTTAGGGGGAAAAACTTTCTTACAATTTGGCTTATCTTTTGCTCACTTATTTTTGCGGTCCCCTCAGTATCTATAAGGACAGAGATAGGCTCGGCTACTCCGATGGCATAGGATAACTGGACTTCACATGCCTCGGCCAGACCTGCCGCTACCACGTTTTTAGCGACATATCGAGCCATGTAGCTTGCTGTTCTGTCAACCTTTGTAGGATCTTTTCCGCTAAAGGCGCCGCCCCCGTGGCTGCCTCTTCCACCGTACGTATCAACAATGATTTTCCTGCCGGTAAGACCGCAATCACCTTTCGGACCGCCGACGACAAATCTGCCCGTGGGATTGATGTGAAATATGGTTTTTTTGTCAACAAGGCGTTTTGGCAGAACCGGCACGATGACCTTTTCGATGATTTGTTTTTGTAATTTTCTATAGGCAATAGTCGGAGCATGCTGAGTGGATATGACAACCGTATGGATACGTTTGGGTTTACCGTCTTCATATTCGACTGTTACCTGGCTTTTGCCGTCAGGCCGCAACCAGGGCAGCTTTTTATTCTGACGCACTTTTTCCAGTTTGGTCGTCAAGGCATGGGCCAAGCGTATAGGCATCGGCATAAGAGAAGGAGTTTCCTTGCAAGCGTATCCGAACATCAGGCCCTGGTCGCCGGCTCCCTGTTCTTTGTGCAGGCCGCTACCTTCAGAGACGCCCTGCGAGATGTCAGGGCTTTGATTGTCAATTGAAACAATCACTGCGCAGTCATCACCATCGAAACCTATTGATGGGTCATCGTAACCGATTTTTTTGATTGTCTTTCTGATAACGCCCGGGATGTCAACATAAGCTTTTGTTGTGATTTCACCGGCGACTACGACCAGGCCAGTTGTTACTAATGTTTCACAAGCCACCCGGCTTTTCGGATCCTGTGCGAGCATTGCGTCAAGGACTGCGTCGGATACGTGGTCGGCTACCTTATCAGGGTGGCCCATCGTTACAGATTCACTTGTGAAAAGGTATTTGTTGGTATCTATGTAGGGATTGCTTTGATTCGATTTTTTAGCCATTTGCTATTTTTCCTTTCGACTTTTCGTAATTCATGGCCTGCAGCTTAAACACTACGAACCATCGTTAATCGTCCAATCGTACTTCATATATTTAACAGGATAGTTTCCTACTTCAAGGAAAGAGACTTTGTCTCTGGTAACATAATTAGTAATAAAATTCAGGACTGCCCGGGTAGTCGGCTCATGGTCCTTGAATTTTTTATCTATTGCGTATTTATCAATAAATTCTTCGCCATACGAGGATGACTGAAACAAAGATGACAAATATACTCTTTGCTTCTCGGTGTCTATATGTAAGGCAAGCCGGCTGGACAGAAATCTTTTGACCTGGTCGTCCAGCTGCTTATCGAGCCTGTGCCCGTAATACGGCTCATTGCGCAACGGCGGACTCGACAAACTGCCTCTGGACAGAGCAAAATATATTCTCGGGTCATTGAACTCTTTACGGAAAAAACGCTTGTCGATCTCCGACAAAGTAAATTCCTCATCCATCACAAGAAACTTATAATCGGTCCATATCCCCTTTATGTGCAGGATACTGTTAGGACCCCAGCCCGGATAAAGACGAAGGATTCGCGCCGATCGGATGGGATAATTGTCTGTAATTATTTTCAGCATCTTGATGTTATACGCATTGAGCCAGAAGGCGATTTTATCCTCTTTTGTCCAGGTTCTGTATTCATCCGGGTCAAGGTTCTCGAATTCCCGCAGGAGAGCTTTCAACTTGAGTCTTTGCCGCCGCAGCGTTGTATAATCAACCATCCCTTTATCATCGACGAAGTCTTTCAGGACCTGGGCACATTTGCCATGAAAAGAAACCTCCGGTTTAATTTCCTGCTCATCAGGCTGAGCACCGGCCTGTTCAACCTCACCGGGGCCAGGCTCAGCAGGTGTAACCTCTTCAATCACAACTTTCGGCTGCTCAGGCTCATTTTGCTCTACCATGTCAGGCTGGACATTATTGGGCTCGGACCCAACAGATTCAATCTTATCAGGCTCGATAATATTAGGTTCAGTCTCTTTGGGGACGCAACCGACAATAAAAACCGGCACCACAAGCGAAGTTATAAAAACAACAAGGCATTTAGCCATTTTAATTTTCCGATAAACTACTAAAAATCTTTGAACTGCCAAAAAACACTCAATTTTATCTCGTATTAGCATAAGGCTTCAGACAATAAATGCAATGATTTGTTAGTTGTTTTTCTGCTATTTTTGCTGAGAATTGTTACCGATGATAGGAATTTACGTACAAAACTGGATTCGGAATACCCGGCAGCTTCAGTAATAACAAAAGGGCTGCAAATCCCGATCAGGTCGAGACTCACAGCCCTTTGATGGCATTATATTAAAAGGACTTCACAGCACAAAACTGCTGTTAGTAACGTCCATTATGCGAACGTAGCAATTCAACGACTTCCTGACAAGCTCCATCCCTCTTAACTCGAATTGATGCCCAGTACATAGGCGTACGGGATAATAAATCTGTCGCATTCACATTTGCTCCAAAGCTAAGCAGCAGCTCAGTAACGTCCATGTGGTCCTGCTGAGCCGCGTAATGAAGGGCAGTCCGGCCCGGACTTCTATCTTTTGCCTCAATATTTGCTTCACCTATGAGCAGTGCCTCGACCACTTCCACATTACCGACTTTAGCTGCAAGATGCAGAGGAGTTCGTCTTATGTAATTTTCCGCATCGACATTTGCTCCGCCGTCTATCAGGGCCTGAACTGCATCTATATTACCTAATCTGGCCGCAACATGCAAAGGAGTGAGCTGCTTCGGATCTCGAGCATTTATGCTTGCCTGCCCTGATATCAGAGCCTGAACAACATCCGAGTAGCCGACTTTGGCCGCAATATGCAAAGCAGTTCTTTGCGATGGATTTTCAACATTCACATTCGCTCCGGCGACAAGCAGTACTTCGACGACATCCACCCAGCCGAATCTGGAAGCAACGTGCAAAGGAGTTTCTCCATTCATATTTACTGCATCTATATCGACCGCTTGGGCTGTGATAAGTTCAGCAATCTCCACATAGCCCTTCTGTGCCGCATAGTGCAGGGGAGTAAAGCCGCTTTCATCTTGTACATTTAAATCCACACCGCTGTCGATCAGAAGCAAAACCATGTCTTTCTGTTCCTCTTGAAATGCTTCGAATATAGGAATCCGGCCATCTTTTCCGGTATCAACAAGCGTTGGCTTTTCCGCTAATAGAGCTTCAGCCATTTCAAGATTTCCTGACCTCATAGCTTCATGAAAATTCGCAATTTGGCTGTCACATCCAACGAGTAGTAAACCAAATGCAACCATCACAGCAACCATCATTCTTCTTTTGCCGGCCATAATACGCCTCCTTTAAATTAGTCTTGATTAGCAAATCGCACAACACGGCTTGCTTCATACAACTAAAATATAAGAAATAGATTGAGAAGCACAAATCGACCATAATAAATTTAGGAAATTATCTTAGAATCCCTGAAAATACCGCTTGTATGGAACAATGATTTTGCTCCCCCCGATACGTCCCATAAAACATTGTTTATGGACTATACCAGAATATAAAATTCAGTCTTTTACACTCTTTGGGTCAGGGAATAACAGGTAAAAGAATGTGCGAAGGGTGTTCCATGTCGTGATAGATGGTTTGGGATGCCTTTTTTATTTTAGCACTTTTACCAAAATCGGCTCCCGTGTTAGGATTTCGGTCAAAACGGGGAAAATTGCTGCTGGATATCTCAACACGTAACTTATGCCCGGCTAAGAAAACGTTACTCGTAACCCATAAGTCAATCTCATATCGATATATTTTCCCGGGCTGAATCAACTCTGGATATCGGAGCGACTGTCGGTAGCGTGCACGCATGATGCCATCGCAAAGATTGATGGGACGTCCGTCGGGATGGACATCGACTAATTTTGCCGTCCAGTCCGTATCACTGGCAGAGCTGGCGGCATAAAGCATTACCTTTATCGGCCCGGTAACCTCCAGGTCGGTTTCCAGTTCGTCACTCGTGAAAACAAGGACATCGTTTCGATTTTCAGCCCTGGTCTGGTCCCGCGGCCCGGCAGGACAGCCAACCAGGTTGCAACCACCAAGCGTTGGAACGGGATTGTTCGGGTCGTACACAAATCTATCGAAAGATTCATCGCCGGGCTTAACCGTGCTTAATCTCCCATCCCCTTTAAGTGCGTTTGCGGACCCCCGGCTATGAAAATAATATGGTGTAAATCGGGTTCGCTCCAGGGGCCAATCCTGCTCATCACGCCATTGGTTACGACCCATAACAAAAATACGAAAAGGCGACCACTTATAACCGCCGGCATCATTACCCTTCAACCAGTAATCAAACCATTTCGTCTGAATTTCATGCAGTTTAATCACAGAATCTTTTCCAAAATCCAAATCACCGACTTTACCATTCTGACTTATTCCATGCACCCAGGGTCCCATCAGCACATGCTGGTGATTTCGAGCCTTAAGCGAACGAGATTTCGACTTGACAGCATTGATATGTTCGAAAACACTCTTGGCGAAAATATCATACCAGCCGCCCACGGCAAAGATCGGCACGGTGATATCCTGCCAACGGTTACGCACACTGCGTTTTGCCCAGTAATCATCAAAATGCGGATGCCCAACCCAATCCCGCAGGTATTGAACTTTGCGGTCAATTACACGGTCCCATTGATTAAGTGGCAGGCTTCGGTAAGCCTTAATCCAGTCACCGCTTCCCCAACCAAGTATGGTAATTTCTTCCCCCGGGTTATATGACACCATACTGCCCCAGCCCATCATCAGCGCCAGATTAAATGCCCCACCAACATAGGCAGCATCGCTATATGAATCTATAAGAGGCACTACGCAAAACATAGCCTTTAGATGCTCACCTGCATTAGGTGCCGGCATCCATTGTGTAAATCCAACGTATGAACCACCGGAGGTACCGATTTTACCATTACACCAGGACTGATTGAGAATCCATTTCTGAGTATCCCGGCCATCGGCGTCTTCATTTAGAAAAGGTTCCCATTGACCCTGAGAAGCCCCTTTGCCGCGACAGTCCTGACTGATAAAAACATAACCACTGGAGGCATAGAAAAGACCGTCACCGTTTTTTTCATCCCCTTTGCCGTAAGGTGAGCGAACCAGTATAACAGGAAACGTGCCCTCGGCTTTTGGCAGGAAAATATGAGCCGAAAGCTGAACGCCATCCCGCATTGGAATCTTCACGTCTGAACGAACGTCAACTTCAAACGTATTTTTCGCAGCGGAAGTCGTCTGCGGTAATATGAAAACAGAGCCCAAAAGAGACAAAACAGCAATATAGAATTTACATTTCCCGCTTAAAATGTTATGAACCATTTTCTCACCTTTCAATTTCTCTATCATATCAAATTGTTTCTTTAAATAAGGAAATTCAGGGACTAGCCTTTTAATACAGCTAAAGGTACCATTCGGGCGACGGCTTTGGCCCAGCCGCACTCAATGACAATCCTAACAACCTCCTCTATGTCTTTGTAAGCGCCGGGCGCTTCCTCCTTAATTTTATTTTTATTTCCCGCAATGACTTTTATGCCTTTCATACTGCGTTTGAACTGATCATCGCTAATCTGAGCCGGTGTAATAATTCTGCCGTTACGGGTCTTCCCACGGGCGGCGGTACGACTCATAATTCTGCCGGCACCGTGGTTGACCGAATTCAAAGACTCCTCGGAATCACCGGTTCCAACAAGAAGAAAACTTGCGGTGCCCATTGAGCCGGGCGTTATTATTGGCTGGCCGGTTCGGGCAAAAATACCACCACCCATCTGCTTCGGGCCGAAAGCACGAGTGGCACCCTTGCGATGGACCCAAAGGCGTTTACCGTTATGGGTTTCGAGCTTTGCCATATTGTGGGCGATATCATAAACGAGCGGCAGCGGCGTAGGCCCAAACATTCTGTTAAAACAGCGTCTTACCAGTAAAGCCATAATGTGGCGATTAGTAAATGCAAAATTGGCGGCCGCTCCCATCGCCTGTATATAATTTTTACCCGCCCTGCTCTCAGCCGACAGATAGGAAAGCATCTTTTTACGGTCGGCATTCTCCGGTACCCTGGCAGCAACATTCATATATTCATCGGCGATTTCATAGCCGAACCTGCGCGAGCCCGAGTGTATCATTACAACGAGCTGGTTTTTGAAAAGGCCGAAGCTCTCAGCCAAATCATTGTCAAAGACCTCCTGAACGTATTGTATTTCAATAAAGTGGTTTCCTCCTCCAAGGGTACCAAGCTGATTGCTTCCTTTTTGTACCGCCCTCTTTGGAACCGCGGCCGGCTCGGCGGGCAAGCAGCCGTTTTCTTCGATTCTTAGTATGTCATCTGCGAACTGGTCCGGGTCAAAAGCCTCCCAAACCCGGTGGTTGCTTCTTTCCGAAATATCCGGTATCGCGGAAACACCTTTATGTATAACAGTCTCAATTTGGGTTTTGCCCAATTGCAAATTTTCTCTGCCCTCGCCAAGCGGAATATCACGGGCTATATCGGCAGCAATTTTGTCTGTATCAATATCGCCTTTTGAAAAGGGACTGCGCAACAGCCTCATCCCGCAATTTATGTCATACCCGACAGCAGGAGGCATAATTGCTCCCTCCAGCCCCAATACAGCCCCGATAGGTATGCCGAAGCCAACGTGGATATCAGCAGTAGCCAGAACCTTCCTGGCAGGCAGCAGGGAGGCGGCATCACAAAGCTGACTTACCGCATCAGGTTCGAGTTTGACGGCTTCTGAGGCATAGATGGTTGCATCAGTAACCATCCTGCCACGGCGCTCTATATGCAGACGGAAAGGGTCGATGCGAACAAGTTTTGAGGATAACTCTGTCACTCACGTACCTCGTCTGCAAAATGACCATTTGTCGAGCATCGTTGCTGCACCCAAAAACATAGCTTTAATAAAGTGAGGCCTGCTCATTTTTTTTGTCCGATAAATAACTTCTCATCGATAGTTTATTCGTCTTTCACTTACGAACTTTTCACGATATTATATTAATTTTAACTGCTTTTAGTGAAAATGTTAATAGAGAAAAAGGCAAACAGTAATAGGTATTTTTACAGCTTTTTACTCCGGGGGCAAATTCCCTTGACAAATAGAGCTTTTAAAGTTAAACTGGGTGATGTTGGGTATCAGTATAAGCTGGAGACTGTCTAATCCAAAACCGGCATTTTTAAGGGTGTTCACAAAATGAAGATAAAATGGGTGATTTTCGCTGTTTTGGTGGTTTTTTTGATTTTGGTAATGAATCCAGGCTCTAAAGCCGTCAATACCAGAGAAGTTGACAATGTACGCAAAAAGGCGGTGCTCGATAACAGTGATTTAAAAATTATCGACGATTTTCTTGCTAAGGCGATACAGGAGCTGGTCAGAGAGAGAGATTTTACGGCCATAGCACAGAAACGTACCGTCATCCTCAGCAGGCAGAGCACTCAGGGTCAGTACGCTCAACAGTTTTCAGAGTCTGCTCGCAAATATATCGCTCAGGGCTTTCTCGACGCCAAAAAATTACCGCGTCAGGAGAGGATAACCGGAGTAACGATTAATCTTTTGATTCTGGTTGACGGCCTGAAAGATCTTGAACTGGCGGACCAGGCTGTCCCAATGCTGAAAAATGAGAATATGGTCATCCGTTACTGGGCGGTCCATTCTCTTACCAACCCGGGCATCATAACACAGTTAAATACCCCGGCAAACTCGAATCAGGCATCGGTTTTTGCGGCCAAATTTACAGAGATTCTCGATACCAGCACACCTGAAATAACAGCTTTGATAGCTCGGTTTGCAGCCGGTGTAAAGATACCACAAGCAGAACAATTACTGTGCCGGATAGCTGATATCAGAATTAAAAGATATGCCGACTGGACAGTGAAGTATGAACTTTATGATAGTGCCATCCTGAAATTTCTCAGTAGCAAAATACCCTTAGCTTCCCAGTCTGCCGGTTCAACATCGCCAACATCAGCCACTTCAAAGGCTGTAGCTCGATGCTTTGCACAGTTATATTCTTATGTGATACAAAGGTATGTCAAGGGTGCTGATATTTTGAACAATACCCAAAAAAGTCACTTGGTCTCTGTCCTGGCGGATATAGAAGAAAAATGTATCGGTACGCTTCTCAAGCCGCAAATGACTATAAGAAGGGCTCTTGGTGCCAATAGCATGCCGGCCATCTTAGCCGAACACGACAGACTGCTTGGCAGCGCAACAGTGTCTGGCCAATTACCCCAGACCCTGAAGTTCGACTATAGTACAAACAACGGCCCTAAACTTACAGCACCAATACCTTTGCCCGACCCACCTGCAAAAAAATAAGTATTGATGTAAAAATAGCCTAAACACACAAAATTCTCGAGCAAGAATACTTTATCAACTTTGCCGAACACCACACACCTCCAACAATTAATAACGAAGTTGCCAGATGCGCCCCTTGCGGGATCCTCCGTATCTTGGTGAACTCATTAATCAATGATAATTTAAAAAGGGGCTTATACTTAATCATACAGTATAAGCCCCATATTGGTGCAAAATCTTTAGCTGATTATTCAGCCTCGTATATGCTGATTACATACCTTGCATAATTGTCAGTACCTCATCCTGCGAAAGCGCCCGAGTGTACATGCGAAACTCATCCATAAGCCCCGTGAAAGGCCTTCCGTCATCGATAGTCTTTCCTACGCGAGCACCCAGGCCCCAGTCTCCGGCTATATCCGCAGGATTTTCAACGACCATCTCTTCGATTAATTCGCCGTTGATATACAAAGCCGCCTTGCCGGACTCTTTGTCGTATGTGCCTGCAAAATGCAGCCATTCATCCCACGTTACAGTACCTGCACGTATCTGGAAGATTGTAGTGCCGCCATAAGAGCGAAGCAGCCATCTAATGTCGCCGCTGCTCTTCGGCTCTGGATGAATAAGCCAGCTTTCGTCAGATGCTCTGGCGCTGAATATCTCGTGATCTCCGCCTGTATTAGCAATTTTTATCCAGGCGGCAAGCGTCATAGCGGATGTCGGGATATCTTCGGCAGGAATACTTGGGCCGTCCAGGTCGAGGAAACCACCGTTTGCGAAATTGGCCGCTCCACCGAGCTTACCTTCGGCCTCTGCTGTAACATCACCATTGACAACGCCGTCATGGCCTTTACCGGACTGGTCCGCCACAATATCACCGACTTCGTCAAAGTCATAGTATATAACAAGAGACGGATCTCCTTCCCGTTCACCGGCAAGGTAACGAACCTCACCGACAGACAAAGCCCGGTCGTAGATTGCGACCTCACTCATCAATCCGCTCCAATTCTCTCCGTCACTACCCTCGTTATCACCGCCAAAGTAAAGTGGCTGTGGAAAGTCCAAAGGTTGTGTGATGGTCCCTGAGCCGCCTTCGACGCCATTGCGGTAATAGGTCAACTGATCTCCTGTTTTCACTACCGCGTGGTGGAGCCAGACATCGGCGGGAATGTCGTCATAATCCATGTTGTCGTCGCCGTTGCCATTCATGTGCCACTCGAATTTAGTCGGAGTGAACTTAATGAACTGACGCGGTACAAAATCGACTGTATTCTCGTCCATCCTGTTACCGAGAATAATATCGTTGTCCGCCGTGTTCTCATCGCTGTGATTCGCCCAAAAGGCCCAGGTAAAGTCGTTGGTCAGTGTCATTTGAGGAATGTCGCCTGCGCGAACATAAGCACCTGCGGCTGTACCGTTGAAACTAATGACGGTGCCACGTTCCGGGTCGTCCACCCAAACCGAACCACCATCGCCCAGGCCGCCGGTCTCAGCGTTCCCGATGGTCCCATCAATACCATTACCGGAACTATCAGTAGCGTCACCAGCAAGTGCATAGAACGCAGCCAGGCCATCGGTGCCGGGATCAACAGGCTCTAATCCTTGAACAATACCACTGACTTCCAAATTGTCAATCGCCCACCACCAGTCATTGCCGGCATCGAACAAACCAAACGTCAAAACAAGCCTCCTGGCTCCTGCGGGATTGTCCAGATTGACAATGACAGTTTCATTCGTAGCGTAGGGCTTGTAGTTATCACTTGCTTCATCTGATTCCCACAACATCACCACGACAGGTTCTCCGCCATCGAAAGAGGCGGTTATATTCGCTGTCTGATGATAGTTGTCATCAAACTCCGGACGCCAGCTCGAATCGAACTTGAGCTGAAGCGTACCAACCTCACTACCGGAAATAGCAATTTCAGGTGTAGTTAGCCATGTATCGTATGGGTCCACAGCAATAGGTATCGGCATACGTTCGCCGTCATCCCACTCATCAGGATCGGCCACTGCAACAATACCACTTCCCAACTCAAAGAGGGAACGGTCCTGGTCACCGGCGGTTTCTGTCCACCATGCCTTATCGGCAAAGGCCCATCCGGCCCATTCGGTAACACCGTCGGTTTCGTCCATACCAATACCGGGGATACCACTTTCGTCAACAACCCAACCTTCCGGCGGCGTGTCTGTCCAGACTGCATCACCGGCAAGTGCCTCATCAACATTCGGACCCAAAGCCAGGCCCTCGAAATCCTCTGTAAACAACACAGCTCTTTCGACGACATCCAAATTGCCTGCAAGATACCAGTTGTTAATCCATTCACTCATAACTTCGCCGCGCGGGTCATCGTCTTGACTGGCTGTCTGGTAGAAAATGCCTAAGCGGCCACCAGTTGCTGCATTAGCAACGATAACAGCGTCAGCTCTTGTGCCTGCATCGTTTTGAGC
>VRUK01000031.1:0-3066 GCA_019456195.1 Planctomycetota bacterium
TTGTATATTGCTGTAACATCATATAGTTAAAATGCTTATGTTAAAGAAGTCTCAAGTTAATGGGACAGTGCTGAATTAAAATGTAAAATATCTAAACCGCCAAGCACAAAGTTTCGCTCCAATTTCGTGCTTTGCACAGTAACTCCTCCTCTATGAAAAGCCACAAGAATTGTATCTGTTGTAAACTCAAAGGCACGGATGTCCAACTGTATAAGTAAAAGTTTCAACAATACTATCTATACCAAATTATCTACCCTTTAGTCAAGAAGAAATTATTCTCAAGCTTGGGGATTTTTTCATAGTCAGGCCCCCTTAGAGTATAAGACACTCTAAAAAAGTGGGCAAGCAATTGGCTTTGAATTGGGTTTGTTTTTTCATAGCCTCTATCCGCATTTTTCTTCATAATCGCTTGTAAATACATACTTTGCATCATTTTTGCCCTTTGAAGTAATTGGCTTTGAATTGGGTTTGTTTTGGCTTAAATTGGGTTTGTTTTGGGTTTGTTTGTCTGAATAACCAATTGTCCATTTTCACATATATACTTGTCATAAAATAACTTACGTCAAGTTTCGCCCACTTGACTTTGGGTTTGTTTTGCATAAAAAGCTTATAAATTCGTACGTAAGAATTCGTAGAGCGTCTTCTCATAATTCGTATCTCGTATCTCGTGAAGCGTATTTCGTATTTTGTGGTACATTGTGAGTGGTTAATTGGTTTCATGGTTAATTTGACTGGGTCTGCTGACCCTGTGGCCGGGGTGCGTAAGCAGTTTGTAAAAAAGGAAAACTGAAAATGTCTATTTTTCGTCGCCTATGGACGGTTTGCGTTAGCCTACTGGCTAATATATGCACATTATAACATATTTTAGACGAAAAAGCAATAAAAAACCCCCGCCCCCCTGTTATAGGCCCGGGTAGTGGTTTTCTGAGATAAACTCCAAGCCAAAAATCCCCAAGATTCCCCTCTGTATCGGCTCAAAGCCAGAGATGCCTAACTGCGTAGATAAAAGCTACACAAAAGTTGTTTATCCACCTTACACTAAAGGACACAAAAAAAGGGTCCTATACCGAATAAATCAGTATAGGACCCTTGCAAATCTTAGTAGCCTGGTTCGCATTTTTTGCGAACTAATTCAGACCTTCATTAATCCAAGCGAGCAATATTATTGGCTCGCAATTTTACTAATGTCCAACGCAGACAACGCTATTTTGTAAATGCGAGCATCATCCACCTTGCCGGGGAAGGAGCTGGCCTGCGTAATACGACTGCCGGCATGGACACGGTCGGCCGAAATAGCGAGACTCTGCACGTTGGATTTACCGAGATCCGTATCCATCGGTACGCCGTCTCCGAAGTACCGTATGGTCGTTCCATCATAGGTCATTGCGTAATGGTGCCATTCCAGAGCTTCATCGTCCGAGAAGATCGTCTCTTCCCATCCCCAGACGTGAGCACCGACACCGCCGGGCCCACCCAGGCTGCCGATGTTGAAGTGGCTGCCATTTCCACCGTCACCGCTTTCAGTGCCGGTGAAGCCAAAGATCAAGGTCCAGTCAGGAATCGACGTGTTGTCGGCCTTCGCCCAGACGGTGATTGTTCTCGGCATGTTGCCGCTTATGCCCACAGCGCCGAGATCCACATACTGATCGTCGCCACCCGGCAGGCTCAGAACCTGACCCCTGTCCGGATCGTCCTCGAAGGCGATAGCGCCAACAGGGATGCCGCCTTCAAAATCACCGTCAAACTCCCAGCGGGCTATGGGTGCGGGAACACCTAACAGCTCTACTTCGGCAATCTGCATGCTGTTAGCACCTGCAGCATCCCGAACGGTTGGGAACATGACCTGGTAGTAAGCGTATGCCACATCATTATCAAACGAAATCGCTGTGGCGTTCATGGTGAAGCGCGGCCACGCATCCGCTTGGGCGAAATCGGCAATATCGCCACTGGCAATCGAGGTATATGGCCCATCTATACTGTCATTAGAACCTGAAAGTTCATAAGAAATGGGGTCACGCTCAATTGCATCATTCGCTGTTGTGAAGGTCAGTCCCGTAACAATACTCGGGCCAGAAGCCACCTCAACCTGGAATCCGGTGGGTTCATCTGATCCTTTGAAGTGCAGATACTTCGTCCCGGTATCGTCATCAGTCGCTAAGTCAGGTGTTTCTGCACCCGGCCAGTCTCCGTCGTTCGGAACACCCTGAACGACATCGCCAGGAGCTGTAACGTCAAACGCCGACATTCCCTGAATATCCGCACCGGTCAGAGCCTTGTTGTAAATACGAACCTCGTCAATGAGGCCGTCAAAGAAACGTCCGGTCGCCTCCGGATTCTCGCCTATTAGAAGAGACTGTTCATTAGCAGCAACTCCATCGGGATCCGGATTTACTGTCTCTGCAACTCCATCGACATAGACGGTGCCTCCAGCATCTTTATCATACGTTCCAGCGATATGATGCCATTCACCCAAGGGCAACTCAGTCACGGAATTTGCCGCCTGCCAGCCCCTGGCACCACCTGTGAATCCCCAGTGAATACCTGTCGTATCACCGTTGACACCAAGCCTCCAGGCGGTTTCACCTTTCATAACAATACCCATCCAGGTAGTTGTAACTGACCTGATGTTTACCCAGGCCGAAACAGTTATGGCATCGCTAAGAGTGTTGAGTGTCTCATTGGTCCCGGCATCCAGATAATCACCGTCGCCGTCAAGGTCCAGGGCGCCTCCGAAAATACCAGTGGCCCATTGCGGGTCTCCCATGAACGCACCGTGATTACTGTGACCTGACTGGTCAATTGCTGCGCTACCCTCGCCAGTTTCGAAATCGTAGTATAGCAGGAGGTCCGGATCTGTAATGGGTACCGCACCGAGCGTTGTGAAGCTCCAGACCGGACCGGCAACCGTCCCAGCGGGAGTAAATTCATCGACCGACCAGTAGTAGGTCGTTTCTATGGCCAGCGCGCCGGGATCATACGTCGCATCCATCTGCATCATCGATACAGGCAGCAGCATCGCCGGATCTGTGCCAAAGTTAACCGTGTGCATGATGGTATCCTTGCCGA
>VRUK01000031.1:3076-50435 GCA_019456195.1 Planctomycetota bacterium
TTCTTCCGGGCTCGGGAAATGTGCTTCCAGAGCCAATGTTGCGAAGGTCCATACCATACCCTCTGTTACCGTTCCATCGGCCTGGACCTCATCGACTCGCCAATAGTAGGTTGTTCCCGGGGTCAAGTCTGCGAACAGGACTGTCAACTCGCTTTCGGTAACGAAGTCAGAGTCGTCGATTGTCTCGTCTGTACTCAAAAATACCTTATGGGAGACAGCCGCATCTGGTCCGGTCCACTCCAGTGTAGAATCTTCCACCTCTATAGCACCATCAGCAGGACTGGGCGCAAAAGCTATGACAGGCAGGCCACGCTCACTTTCCGGAGGGCCGTCACCATCCGGCACGAAGTCAGGATTCGTCGTCAGGACGATCTTGTCTACAATAGAGCCGTCCTCACGCATGTAGAGATTCAGGACATGAACACCACCGTCCGTAACATCAATAGTCGCGAGTTCGGGATCTCTGGTGTGGTTGGTCCAGACGTATTCGGCATTAAATCCATCTATCCTATCAGCACTGTCTGTTGCCTGTCCATCCAGCCCTACATGGACGGAATCATCGCTTCCAGTGCCGCTCCAGGCCCGCAGCCAGACATAGTACGTACCAGTCTTTAGTAATGCGATATCGTAGTCCAAACGCGGGCTATCATCGACGTATCCAGCGTCAACGTTTGTCCCTTCGTTTGGCAGGGACTGCATGCCGGCAACACCGGTAAAGCCTTCTGTAGGTCCGACAAGTTCCCACATATGACCGCCCTGAGAGACGTTATTATGGAAATTCTCGGCTTCTATTGACACGATGCCGTCAGGACCGCTGTCCTGCAGGAACGGGTCTCCACCAAATTCCACATGCAGCATAGCCGAGTCATCTCCCGGCCCAGCCTCAACAACTCGATTACCTTCGGAAGGATTGTCAGGATCATCCCTAAAGATAAGCACTAAGGCATTACCGCTAACCCAGCCGTCCTGGTTGACTATCTCCTGGATGATAGAGGCGATGTTCGGGGTCGTTTGGGCTGGGCCCCGGTCACCTACGGTTTCCCAGTTCGGCACACTCCACTTCACCTGTGCTGTCGTGGTGGGTCTGGTGGAAATGTCAAAGGTACCGGGACCTCCACCAACAAACTCACCGGGATTGGGATTCAGCTCACCTTCAATGATAAGATTGACGGGCAGTGAGCCGTCTTTGAGCTCATCAACCTGGAACAGCACCCATGCATCGGTGATCATGGCTCCCTTCGGAATACCAACTTCATAGCGCACACCTGCAAACTGCGGATCACCCATCCCGGTGTCTTCATAGGGCATCTCAAGGTCGCTACTGCCAGCGTCCACCTCACCGAGCTTACTGGGATTGATGTCCTCTTCAGCATCATTATTCCCAGAAGTAATCCCCAATTCAATAGTAGTGCCTAAGGCGACATGTGTACCGACAAGGCCAAGCACCAAAACAAAAGAAGTTAAAAAAATCAATTTGCGAAACATAATAGTCCTCCTTAAGTAAAAATTGAATTATTGTGAATTATGTCTTGGATACACACCAAAACATTTGTTGTTATCGACAGGCAAATAAACACAAACTCAGCGCCTGGTTGTGCCGGTCTCGAACAACCTTCACACAAGCAACAAAGAATCTTCACCAAACTCTGTGCTTATAAAAAACGACTTTATTGTAGGAGAAGTTTTTAGACACCTCTGTACGGAAGTTATCAGATGCGGTCAATTAAAATGTAAAAAGTCTACCTCCGAGGTATCAACCTCACACCAACTTTGTTCCTCACCTAATACGTTAGGTGTTTGCCCAGGAACTATGGATATTTTATATGCCGGAAATTCAAAACTAAGAATTCCAACTCTATCTTTTATACAAAATTATCTATGCCTACGTCAAGGAAAATCCGACTTTCATAAACATTTTGCATTCTCATATATGAGAAATATTTTTCACAAAGTAATACCCGCAAAATAAAGCAAAACAGAAAAACCTAAGCATTGCAGAAGGTTCTAAATACCCTCTTCACTAACAAATCCGCACACAATAAGTATCGTGTTTTAGCCATAGGTTTTACCGGTTTCATCGACGTAAATGGTACCTTTTGCCTGTTTTATCATTTTAGTTGCTTTTGGCAGCTCCTCCAATTTTGGTACCTTGAATAGTTTGCCACATTTTCGGCATTTTATCCTTCGGTCAGCAGCACTATTTTCGAGCTGCCAAGAGCTCCGGCAAGCCGGACATTTCGCTATAATCTGCATCTTAATATTCCTTTTGACAGGAGCTAAATACTAAAAATGAACACCATTAGGAATCATCTTAAAACATGAATTATTCTATCCGCGAGCTTAATGGTTATCCATTATAAATTTCATACCGCCCTATAATATCACCTGAGCCTAAAGGGTTTCGCCCTATATACCCAAAAAACAGATTCTATAGCTGATGTCACTGAAAATTTTCTTGATTTTGCCGCCCGAATCTGTTAGAATTATAGCTATTGAGGGGGTGGCAAAATGAGAAAAAGAATATCATGCAAAGTTATTAGAACTATTCCTCTTAGCAAAAACATCGATGAACTGCGTTACACAAGCAGATCAAACGATAAGTCCCATAACATCAACAATGCCATCAGAACACCAAAGGCAAATAAATGCGTTTGGGAAACGTCTACAAATCCTCGTGTCATAGACTTCGGTAAATCAGTTGTCTATACAGACCGGATGAATATAACAAGAATCCCCATAGATAATGGACTTACAGCGCCGAAGCTCAATTGTTATGCTTAGAGCACCTAACATTCGATTTTCTGCTTTATGAAGGCAGACAACGAGGCCTATCAGAAAAGCTTAGACCAAATCTTCTAAATGATGTCTCAAATAATAATGGCAGACTGATAGTATTATCGCGGTTGCTATTATTATAAAAAAGACATCAGTAGAGACTTCATTTATCAAAACGGCTAAAGCTGTACCAACAGCCGGAGGGTGCTCGACGTCCAAAGCCGCCATAACAAAGATAGCAATTCCTACTACCAGGGGAAACTCATAAAAATATGGGATTTCAACGAAGAAGAATACCATTCCCAGGGCCAGACCAACTAAATGGCCACCGATAACGTTTCTCGAATGCGCGGAAGCAGCATTGGGCATTGCAAATACGATAAAAGCGGTGGCGCCCATTGCACTGATTACGACCATTTTGTCTTTATCCAGAACAAGGACAATAATAAACAAGGCACCGGCCGCCAAAAAACTCTGCCAGATGTAATATTTCCAGAGCTTTTTGAATTTCTCATCAATCGGCACTCGAAATGTTGCCTGATGTTTTTGTAAATCCATCGAACTTTTCATACGGACAATACGCTCGTAAAAGCAATAGAAACGGCGAGGTATGAGTAACCTTAGGGGCACTAAGTGTACACAATTCCTCGCCGAGCTAATAAATCCGTTCAGGCTCCAATTTTGACCATCCTTGGTCGGCCTTATTGTTTTATGATTTTATTTTAATTATTTCATATACCGAAAGTTATGATGTTTTCTGCGGCCTGCTTGATATTCTCCGGACTTTCAAGTTGACCTGACAATAAAAGTTGTCTTGCCTTCTCAATAGCCTGAGAGTCCGTTTTCGGAGTTTGCATAGCAGCGTCAATAAATGAAGCATAATCGACCTGCACAGATACATCCGCATCATTACCTGGAACTGCCGCTGGGGAGCTGGGCAGTCTGGGTGATGGTTTTTCCAGGAAGTTCTGAATTTGATTAGTATCCACTTTTTCTATCATCGCACAATATATTTTACCAAAATAACCTTTCTACATATCTTTTCGTATATCTTTGACAATACTTTAACATATTTTCTAAATTATTTATTCTTTTCGGACAAATTATAACTACGAGCATTTCCTTTTCAATAATATTTTTATATCCTGCGATCCAGCTATAATGTTTCAGCTACCTCATAACTTACAAACTTAATAAATTCAAGGGAACTGACAGATGCTAACTCTTCCTGCAAAGGTGCGTTACCCGAGCGTTTCTGAGTACGAAAATAGTCTTTAATTCGATATTCTGTTGTTTTATCGGCGCTATCCCAAACCTGCTCAAGAGCCCATAACAACTGTCCATCACGCAGGTCAAGAAGCTTTAAGCGGAGTCCAATAATCATATGAGGATAAGGCCTGAATTCGGTAATAGTGCCAAGCAATACTGCATCGCATTTTAACGTTTCACGGATTGCCGATATCTGGTCAAGAGTGTATTGCGAATTCAAATCCAACTGCAAACTTCTCCATAAAGAGTCACTCTGACGGACAACAGTTAAACCGAAAATCTGCTTCTTTTGCAATGCCTGGTATAATTTTTCGATTACATCATTGGAGATTGTCGGATAACTCGAATTGTTGTCCAACTCTACAATTGCAACCCTCCCAATTGTAGATAAACTCTTATTCGGATTTATATAATAGTAGTCGGCAGCCGGCTCAGAACCTATATAATAAGTAACGCAGCCTGATAAAAGAACCGCTGACAAGAACAATATCGTTACTCGCGAGATGTGGCTCAAACTACAAGCAAAGAGCAATAAACGCCGAGTTTTGTGATGTGATAAAACAGTTCTTAAGCTATTCATTCGATTCACCTAATGTCATTGCTTCTTATTGTTCAGACTGAGTTGTTTTACTTAACGATGCGACTTTGACTTCTCCGCCGAGAACTGTAAGTATCTTAAGCAATGCTTCCAGTTGTGCTGTTTCCGCATTTCGTATTTCATCGCGAAAACCAAGGATATCTGTTTTCCAACTATTCAACTCAATCTGCATTGCAATTACAACGTCATTTGCTTCACTTAATTCTTTTTGCGCCTGCTGCAATTTAGCATCAAGAGCAACAACCTGCTCTTCAAGGAGTTGATTCGCGTTAGTAAGGTCTCGATTTTGCTGCCGTAACACAGCCGTTTCTTCAGAAAGTTTGGCATATCGCTGCGACAATTCCATCGCAGATTCTACAACGGTCGGCTTCTGTGAAGTAGATTCCTGAAACCTGTTTGCTACAGACGGATTCTGTTGTTTTTCAGTAAAGTCGGGTCTTACGGCAGACCTTGGCGGCTCCTGGACAGAAACGCAGTTAGATATTAAAATGATCGGCATTAATGAAAGCAATAAAATTGTTTTTTTGATAGTTTGCATTGTACTTTTCTCCATTTATTTCACACAGTCGACATTTCTGGCTCAGCATTTTGTTCTGAAATCTCCGCCGCTTTGACACCAGCATATTCACATCTCAAATACATTGATGTTCCGCAGGAACATGTTATTTCTATAACAGAAAATTCAGACTGGCTTTCCACGATACGCACCTGTGGTTCAACCAAGGCTGCTACCACTTCTTTCGACGAGCCTGTCTCGGTTTGCACAATATCCAGGGTGAATTGTCCATCAAGTTTAACGTCACTTTCCTTGAGAATTCGACTTGCTGTATTTCTCATTTATTATTCTATTCCTTTTAATTGATTCCGCCACAGGCAGATATGTGATATTGATTAGCTAAAGGCTTATTTCCGTTTCAAGCTTGAATCGTCAATCGGTCATCCTATTATTCAAGCACAGTAATCAATTCCGGTACTATCGGGATTCAGTTCACCTCGGTTTTCAGTTAATTCTTCGTCTGGCTTGTCCATATCCTGTTCCTCAAAGGCTTCATCCATCTGTTGTTCATCTTTTTCTTCATTTTCCTGGTGTAACTGCTGTCGGCGTTTTCTTTCCTGGCGGCGTTTTGCGGGAGTCAAACCAGTGATACCTTGCAAGCCATCGATCGGTTTTATCATATTTGAATCATAATCTACCATCTTTCCACTGCCTCAGTTTAACAGATAAGTTAAATATAGCGCTTGCGTGCATTTGACTAACACGCGATTCGGTAATTTCTAAAATCTCGGCAATTTGCTTCATTGTCAGATGCTGTTGGTAATAAAGCAGGATGAGCTGCCTCTGCCTCTTTGACAATTTCTGTATCGCCCCGGTCAAATTATCTATAAGCTCAACTCGTTCGATTTGCTCATCAGGGTCGCTGGTATGAGTTGCAGCCAATAGATTACTCAATACAGGTGACTCCTCATTAAAGCCATCAAGTGAGACAAAATATTGTGCACGACCGCTTTCGAATGTATCAAGAAGCTCATCAATAGTGATTCCAAGTTTTTCGGCTAATTCAGCATCGGTAGGATTTGTGCCTGTCTGTTCAAGCATCTTCCTGCTGAGCTGCCGGGCACGGCGTATTTTCTTATTTAGATTTGCAGGCAGCATTGATGAGGCTCGCAGTTCATCAATAACAGCTCCTTTGATCCTAATATAAGCATAGGTTTTAAATTCTGTACGATAGGACGGGTCATAATCACGAGAAGCCTTAACCAATCCAACAGCTCCAGCGGAAACCATATCTTCAAATGACAATGGAGGTCTCAAATATGTTACCACCTGCCTCACTATCCTGTGAACCATAGGTAAAAGCTCGTTAATCTGCTCATCATCGATTTTGCCTTTGTTGGATTTTTTCTGTCCTGAGTATGCGCGCAGGGCAACGCACTTTAGATGCTTTCGGCTATCTTTAGGTTTTTCCAATATCAATAAGTCGTCTTTAGTGTTTCTAATTAACTGATCTTCAGAGATGTTTTCAGTCTCTATCGTCACTATCATTTTCCTTTTGTTTATTCATTTGGTTCGTAACCATCGCACTTATCAAAATAGCATTTACTCCCCTTACCGCCCAAGCTCCAGCTATATAGGCAAGCACCGCGCCCAGCAGTGCTCTTTTGCAGCAGGTGAAAGGTGAAAGGCCGCTAATCCAACCTATCAGGCTCACACCAAAAAAACACGTCACGGCAATACTTATTGCGACAGATTTAATATGTAATGGCATAGCTCAAATCCTGTATATCACAATCCGTGATCCGCACGTATAACAAATCACGAATTACATTATAATTTTGCCCCCCCTGCTAAAGCAGGGGCAGGCTGTCCTTGTACACCTGGCGCTGTCATCTCAGCTTGCTGGAAGGATATGGTTTCTATTGGTTCTACATCGGTCCCAAACACTATTTCGTCATAAGCTATGACCGGTAAGAGTGAGACTGTTCTCGATAACATTGCCGCCAGGGGCGAACGCAATCTTGAATCGCACAGCAAAACGACCCTGTCCAAGCCTTTGTCCATTGCTTCTTTCCAGGCTTGTGCGCTTTTTCTACTTATATCCATAGCTATTTCGGTGGGCAAAGCGAGATTCATTCCATCCGTTTCCTGCCGCAAATTTGAAACTATTTGATGTTCGAGCGATGGTTCCAGTGTTATGGCCAATATTTTACCGGCATCGTTTTTATACAGATCGGTAATAGTTCTGTTAAGGCATTTCCGAACCATCTCGGTTAACACATCGGCGTTTTTAGTTTTTGAAGCATTCTCCGCCAAGGACTCAAGTATAACAGTCAACTCACGTATAGGTATCGTATCTGTCAAGAGGTTCTTAAGCACACGCTGAAGCAATCCAATAGATACTTCTCCATTGGCACCAACAACATCTCCGACCAAAGATGGCTGGGTCTTGCGAAGCCGGTCAATAAGAAGCTGAACGTCTTCGCGGGTCAGTAATTCGTCTGCGTGCTTTTTCAGGGTTTCAGATAAATGAGTAATGAAAACGGATTCTGGGTCAATTACAGTATATCCATTCATTTCAGCTTTTTCTTTGTTATCCGGTGCAATCCACAAAGCGGGTAATCCATAAACAGGTTCTGTGGTTTCTGTACCCTCCATTTTTACCTGAGCATTACCGGCATCCATAGCAAGGAACATATTTGGCTCTAACTGGCCCTTTGCTACTACATGATCAAAAATCTTAATCTCATAAGTAGTTGGTTCAAGGTTTATGTTATCCCGCAGCCTGACAAGAGGAATAACGATACCAAATTCCTGAGCAAATTTTCTCCGCAAGGCACCAATGCGGTCAAATATAGCGCTGTCTTTGCGAGGGTCCACCATACTAATCAATCTCACACCGACCTGCACCGAAACTCTGTCAACATCCAACAAGTCCTCAACCGGTTGTTTTTCGGCTTTTGACTTCTTTGCCGAGTCTTCGATCTTTTCCGGACGGATTTTTCCAGATTTGATCACTGTTCGTCCGGCTAAAGCAGTACCACCAGCCAATAACAGGAAAGGCACTGCAGGCAGGCCTGGCACAAGGGCCATCGAAGCAATGATAACAGAAGCTATAATCAGCGGCTCACTTGTTTTAAGAAACTGTCTGCTAAGATCCTGTCCGACACTAAACTTCGAAGATATCTTGGTTACGAGAAAACCTGAACTTATGGAGATTATCATGGAAGGCAACTGGCTGACAAGGCCATCACCAATGGAAAGAATCGAATATGTTTTTACAGCACCGCCAATTGTCATACCACGTGAGTAACCCATAGCTACACCGCCGATGATGTTAATAGCGGTGATTATGAGCCCGGCTTTTGCATCGCCTTGAATGAATTTGCTGGCACCATCCATTGCACCGTAAAATTCACTTTCTTTTACAATCTTGTCTCTGCGTTCGTTTGCCTGTTCTTCGGTAATTGTTCCTGCGTTAAGGTCTGCGTCAATTGCCATCTGCTTACCGGGCATCGCATCAAGGGTAAAACGAGCAGCCACTTCACTTATTCGCCCTGCTCCTTTTGTAATTACTACGAATTGTATAACAACAAGGATAAGAAAGATTACCACTCCGACGACGAAACTTCCACCGGCAACAAAGTCGCCGAAGGTCTGAATAATTTTCCCGGCACTACCCTGTAAGAGTATTAACCTCGTCGAGGCTACATTAAGAGAAAGGCGAAACAGTGTTACGAAAAGAAGCAGCGAGGGGAAGGTCGACAATTCGAGCGCCTCTTTTGAGGTGAGCGTTATTATTAAAACAGACACAGCCAATGATATACTGCCAGCCAGAAGTATATCCAACACTGGTGTTGGAAGACGGATTAGAAGGGTAGCAAAAATCGTCACCAGCCCAAAAGCCAAAATAATATTGCTGTGGGTCGTGAACGGTGTATTCCGTGAGTTTGGCCCCAGATCTCTTGATGTATTTGATAGTAAAGAACCTGCCATTAAAATTCCTTCTGAAGTTTATGCCCCGGGAGCAACATCACCAAGACCAAGAATGCGTTTTATCTTTACGGCGAACCGGCCATCTACAACCACAATGCTTCCGGTTGCAAACCTCATATCTCTAAGGTACAAGTCTGCTGGATCATCAATAGATTTATCAAGCTCTAATACAGAGCCAGGCCCAAGCTGCAAAAGTCGCCGGACAGGGATTTCTGTTTGTCCAATAGCAACTGTAACAGCAATATCCACATCAAGTAAGAGGTCGATACTACCACCGGCACCTGTGTCGCCCGTCGCAGTAGCTTCAGAAAATTCGACAGCTTGCGCCTCCGTTTTAGATTCTTCCTGTACCGCTTCAGTTGCCTCTGCCATATTTTAATTTCCTTTTGTATTTTTTAATCTTTCGTAATTTTTCATGCTCCAAGTCTCCCCAAGATGGGTTCCCTGGCAGTGTTTGTTATTTCTGTGAATGCATGGACATACTTTTATCCTGTATCACTAAATAGTTCTGTAATTACAACTGCATTTTTGCCGGCTAATCTTGCAGGTCGGCCGAGAAGAGCCGTTCGGCCGCTTGTTATTAATTCGATAGGCTCATTAACTTTTTTATCAAGTAACAATATATCGCCCACTTCCAGACTCATTATCTCTTTAAGAGTAAGCACCGTAGAAGCCAGTTGGGCCGTAATATAAACGGGCATTTTCTGCATATGACCAAGGATTGCTTTTGAGATATCGTCGGCTGAAAAACTACCTACAGCCTGTTCGGCTTTGCCCACGACGGACTCCAGTTTGCTGCATAGGATCAGGACGTAAGCTTCTGTTCCTTTTTCCTGGTCGGTTTTTTTGACGTCAAGCGTAATTTTGCATAGCTCTTCTGTACCTTTGAGTTCAATAGGAAAGAGCCTTCGGGCAATGTTCTTGCCCGGTTGAAAATCCCAATATTTCTGAGAAAAAGCTTGAATAAGCGCAGAGAGCAGATCCAACAAAAGCGACTCTTCCAATTGAGGTAAATTTCTGCCTGAATCCTCTACTTCGGATTCAGGGTCACCAAGCAATTGTGTGGCCCAGACAAACGCAGTCTGAGTAGGTATGCTAATTAGTCCACAGGGATGGTCCTGGTCGTCGCCGAAAGCAAGATAATAATCATTCTGCCCGCTCTCCATGGCCTGGCCAATAAGTTCAGCGGCAAAATGCTGCTCTGTTGAAACAACAGTGACCTCAAATTCGCTGTGGCAAAAATCAACGAATTTTACAGACATCGATCGGGCTACTTTTTTTATAAAATCATCGAGTCTATTGAGCTGCTTGCGATCAAAATAGTGTGCCTGGTTCCAATCGTACTCCGTAGCTTTTATACCCGTAGTATCTTCCGATGGGCCTGACCCAACGGCAGTGAGAAGCTGTTGTATTTTTTCTTTGCTTAAATTATTAGCCCCTATACTCATTGTACAGCGAATTCCTTAAATAGAATGTTCTTGATTTTGGGTTTGGAATCAGGAAAAAGCTTTTCATTAAAAGCATCCCGTACCTGTGATTGGATTCGCTTGTAGTTCCTGTCGCCTCTGATTTCCTCAAGGCTTAAACTTGCGAGGTAAATAGTCAACCAATTAGTCAAAATGGGCTTTTTCTCATCAAGAAAAGCTTTGCCTTTTTTTTCATTCATTTCAAAACTTACTTCAAGCGTTAAAGAGGCCTTAACATAGCGTGTGGCATCGTCCACATTAAGATTTGCTATGACAGGATCCAAATGATAATACCAGCTCTTTTGAGAGTCAGCTCCAGAATCCCTTGCATCCCAGTCTTCTAACTGAGATGACTGGCCCTGTTCGGAAACTCCGGCTGTTTTTGATGTGGGGGAACCGGCAATCAAACGACCGAGAGTGAAGCCAGCGCCGGCAAAAATCATCACTACAACAACTATTATTACTTTTGGCATAAAACGAGTCACCAGAGACTTCTTTTCACCCGCTTCTGGTTTTTTTTTATCGTTCTTTTTCTTCTGTACTTCCTGTGTTTCCTGCTGTTTTATTTCATCTTTATCTGCCATTTCTTTTTCTCAACCATTAACGATAAATATATTCTTTTCATGCCAACTGCATGCAACCTTGTTTACGATACCTATGTATCCTGTCTCTCAGCGTTCTGTCACTAATACCCAAAACCTTTGCAGCCTTGGTCTGATTTCCTCCTGTCCGCCGTAAAGTATCTAAAATCGCCTGCTTTTCTACATGCTCAAGCGGTACTCCTCCCAGGTCTGAAACCTGAGCAGTATTTGATCGTATCTCAAACACATTGTTTTTTTCTGCACCCAATGAACTTAGTCCAGGTCTGGCCTGTCTTGATACCATTAAATCGTTGTTTCCTTCCTGTGGCAGCGGCTGCAATTCATCAAAAAGCCATGAAACATCAGCCAATGACAGTGTCTGCCCAATCCCCAAAATCAACGAAGTTCTTACAACATTGCGCAATTGGCGGATATTTCCGGGCCAGTGATATTTAGCAAAAATATCCATCATGGCAGGGTCAAGCCTGGTGATACGACGCTGTACTTCGCGAGTGTAAAGGTTGACAAAATACCACACAAGATCATATAAATCATCTTTACGTTCTCTGAGTGGGCAGGCCACCAATCTTACACCGCTTAGCCGGTAATAAAGATCCTGGCGGAACCGTCCCTGTCGAACTTCCTGTAACAAATCCTTATTCGTAGTACTTATTATCCGAACATCAACTCTGACACTTTCATTTCCTCCAACTCGCTCAAAATCCTGCTGTTCGAGCACCCGCAAAAGCTTGGCCTGAAACCTTATTGGTGTTTCGGTAATCTCATCCAGGAGCAAAGTTCCACCGTGAGCCATTTCAAATCGGCCTTTTCGCTGAGCGTAGGCTCCGGTGAAAGCTCCTTTTTCATGCCCAAACAATTCGCTTTCGAGGAGCGAATCACTTAATGCTGCACAATTAATTTTAATATATGCCCCCTGGGCTCTTTTACTTTCTTTATATATAAGATAAGAGAAAAGTTCTTTGCCCGTCCCACTTTCGCCACTTATTAAAACCGGTGCTGAGGTTGGAGCGACCCTTTTAGCCAAATCTACGGTTTGAATGAGTTTTGCACTTCCACCTATAATCCGATAAAGACAGCGTGTGTCCTCGTTAGAAGAAGCTATCGTTGAGACGCTGTGATTAGGCAGATAAGTATCCAGGAGATTATCTATTTTTTCATAGTCAAGGGGTTTAACTAAGAAATCGCTACATCCCCGTCGAATGGCTTTGACTGCCATCTCTATATTTCGCTGCTGCTTTTTTTGGCTGAGGACTTTGACCTTTGTCATCATAATCACCGGCAGTTCCGGCCAATTTGCTCTGATTTTCTCAAGCAGTTCAAAGCCATCTCGCAATCGACCGGACGAGTTTGTCCGCCGGCTTATTATGTCACTGATAAATACAAGATCACAACTGCCTTTGCTAATAAAGCTAATCGCACTGTCTTTATCATTGGCAAGATGTCCGCGTAAACCCTTGCGTGCCAATATCTCAAGCATAAACCGAGCCAGTTCAGAGTCGTCATCAGCAATCAATATATTCGGGATACCTTCCTGTTTCTCATCGCATAGTTTGTCTATCTCGTTCTTACTCACTTCCAGCATACTCCTTTCCCTTTTAAAGGAACCTCATTGTTAGGCTGCACAATGGCGTCTTGATAATCTATCGTTTACGTTCGGCAATCAACTTACGCGGCTCATCCTTAAGATACCAATCGAGCAATGTTCTCCGAGCGTCTGCTAATTCCTTCCATGGCGAATTGGGGTACTCAATAATTAGTTGTCCGTACTTCTTTATTGCTTCGAGCTGATCGTCATCCCGCAGACAGTTGCCAACCTGAAATAATATCCAAGCTCTGTCCCGAGCTGAGGCAGCGTCATCCGGACTTTTACGTATGAGAGCTTCCTGATAAATTATTGCAGCTTCCTTTAGATATCCACTGAGAAACAAGGTCTCTCCCAGTTCAAAAGGATTGTGTAGATTGCCGGGATTCTGCGAGAGGTTCCTGATTGTTTGCAAAGTTTTGTAGGTTACCAGCCCGTAAGGCAGGCTGGGCTCTTCTTCCTTTTTATGCTGCTCTTTGGCATCTTCGGAGACAGCATCATCAGGCTCATCTATCGGCACTACATCAGGGACAATGGCGGATTCAAAAGCTTCCTTCTGAGGCTTAAAGTTAACAGCGCGAATTTTTACTATTATCCTCCTAAGCTCGTTCTTTGTGATCTTATCCTTTTCGCCTTCAGTCATATTGAGATCAGCCAGCCACAACTGGCGTTTGAAATGACTATTTGGGTCTGTCGAATTATCTAAACTGTTCTGCGATGTTTTTTTGTCAACTGCAGCAGCAGAGCTTGGTAAATGGAACATGGAGAATAGAAAATGGTTTACCAAGAACCAACAACCAATAACTAACAACCAATATCTAATAGAATTCCTATTTTTCATTATCATTACCTTTGACCAACAAGAGCTAATACCGCATTATTAAAATTTTTCTGTTGATTATAAGCGGCTGCCTGCATCTTTAATGCTTTTTGCTCTATTTGAGGTGATACTTCTGAATCTAAAAGCTGAAGACAAACGGTAATTGTTTGAGAGCTTTGACCAATATCCAAACATATCTCTGCTAATTTGAGGGCTATTTCGTGTAACAAAGGTCCCGGGGCAGCGCTAATAAGAATATCCGTTAATTTTTTGTGGGCAAAATCCAAATCTCCTTTAGCTATGTAGCAATTGGCTAACTCAAAAGACATTCTTGTTTTCAACTGAGAGTCAGGCAGATATTCAGCATTGTCTCCCAGTACTGCAATGGCTCCATCCGGTAAGCCCATAAGGCGAAGAACTTTGCTCTTGAGAAGTAATATCTCGATAGACTCTTTCGTCGAGAACTTCCAGGAGTCTATAGTCTCCAGCAATGTAAGAGCCTCGACGAAGTCTTCCAGTTGTATCTGTGTTTCTACCAAAGCCGAGACAGTCTCCGCATATCTTTCTCTGGCAAGACTCCCAATCGGTCCTTTTAGTGCATATTGAAAAGCAAGGGATGCTTGTTGATAGCTCCCTAATGCCAGATTGGTCTTGCCCAGAAGAAAGTAAGCCGAGTAATAATCTTCATCTGTAGGGTCATTAGCAAGTTTGAAGTATTTAACCAGCCATTTGGCAGCAGCCTCGTAGTCCCGAATCTCATATGAACATCTACCGGCTCCAAAGGCGGAAGCAATCTGCAATTCCAAAGACAAACCGAGATTATATACTTTGCGATAGAGCCGTATGGCTTCATTCAAAAAACCGGCGTTCTTCGTTGCATCCGCAAGATTCAAACAAGCCTGACCATAAAATTCGGTTTCAGGATACTGCTCAACAAGCTGGGTCAAATCTTCTCTGGCACCGGAATAGTCATGTAGCTCAGCTTTGAGTTTGCTCGAATTTAACAGTGCATAGGGCGCCAAAGCTGCTTGTGAAAATTGATTTGCCACCAATTTATACTCCGCAATAGCACTGGCTGGCTGGCCTTCCTGAGTGTGCAAAAGCCCCAAAGCAAAATGAGCATTTGGAACACGTTGGTCATCATGGAATGTAAGTAAAATATTTCTCCAAAGTGAAACAGCATCCTGGGTCAGCAAATGTAGGTGTTCAGATAACGATGAATAGTCAGCCGGATTGTGAATTGTCAAGATTCCTTTTTCATCAATATGGGATAACAAGCCCACGTGCCCTGCCGCCACTTCGATGGCCTGGTGTGCTGTTGCAGAAGGTAGATATAAACTCACCGGCCTTTTGCGGACAGCATTCCCTGCCGGTTCTGTGGCTGGTATTTTGCTTTGAATCCAGGAAATATCAAGGCCTGCATTTGCCACAAATCTTGCCAGCAACTCTTCAACAGATGCCCCATAAGCGATGACAGACCAACGAGGCAGAAGAACACCCTGATGTTCGAGCTTTCGAATCTGTGGACTAAGCAATCCTTCTTTTAGTTGCTCTATGCCTGAATTCAGAAGGCTGCGAAGCTGGGCCTCATCAAGATTTATGAAAGGATCAATGTCCACAGAACTGCTCCATAGCATGGATTGAATATCCTCATCGGCATCGCATAACAAAAGTACATTTCTGGTCATGCACTCAGCAACGAGGAACTGACAATCACGCTGCAATGATAAAATCCAATCCTTGTCGAAATCGACTACACTGACCATAGCAATCGCCTGATAAGCCATGGTTCTCGCTTTGATGTATTGCTTTTTTTGCACTTGCAGTAAACTTAGTTCGTAATTTGCAACCACTCTTACAACAGGAGAACGACTTTGTGAAAGTGTTCTGAATAAGCTGTTAGCCTGTTCGCTATTGCCTGCCTTATTCAGACATAAAGCCATTTTAAACTGCAGGAAATCTCTCAGCAGCTCTCCTTTGGCACCAGATGTAAGACTCTGATGAAGCTGGTCATAAACAGCATAAGCTTGAGCGTAATCATTTTGCAGATAAAAGTCCCGAGCAACATCCAATGACAGAGGTTGTGTTGATGGAAACAAAGGAGCCGGCTGTTGTCCTTGCACCTGTACGACCTGTATTGAATCAGCAACCGGTAGAGCAGAAGGACTAATTTGTTGAGTTGTGGGCGTTGAAATCTTGTTAGAGGACCATAATAAAGGTTTTAACACCGCATACAGCAACATTGCCCCAATAGTGATAATTCCGACAGCGAACGCTTTCTGAAGGGTTGAAAAACGCTTACGCCGAATCGGCCCTTGCAAAGAGCGCTTTGCTTGAGCAGAACTTCGAACTGAAGTAGTAGGTGTGGAATTCGCCAGAAGCCTGTAGAAATCTTCATCTCCAACGAACACTTCACGCTCCGAGAGATTCCTGTGGACTTCAGTCGCAAATAAATCGCTGTCCGATGGCACTTCCGGTTTATTCTTAATTTTTTGTTCTTCTTCGGCCATTTTTTCTTATTTCGCCCCCCACTGTTCTTTCTGTTCGTATTGGAAAACGAAACAGTGGAGACACAGGTGAGGGCGCATCCCACAAACTATTTTCTTAAAGAAACAGCAATAACTGTGCCAGAAACAGCTATTGCTATAAGGATTGATGTATTTAGAGGCATTTTGCCCGAAAATTCAGGCTTAAACATTATTTAAAGGGTTGCATGTAGGAAAAAGATGTCAGGATTCTATACGACTCGACAGATTTTCTGACAACGATTCGTTCATATCTTTATGAGGGAACAGCAACAGGTTGGGACAAGTACGATGAAGTAACTTTGTTTTGCCCTTGTCCTTCGTTACTACATACGATATGTGAATTCTTTTCGATATTGTACTGCTTGACCTTGGCATAAAGAGTTGCTCTGGTTATGCCAAGAAGAGCGGCAGCCCTGGTCTTTTGCCAGCCTGTTTTCTGCAAGGCCCGAGAAATCAGCTCGCACTCAGCTTTTGCCAACGAAAAATCTTTAATTAGTCCTGGCGTGGGATTTTTCGATACGTCAGACCATTCAGTCGGCTCAATGATAATTCCATTTAATCCGATTTTTTCCGTTGTTTCCAACAAAATCGCCCTCTCAATAACGTTACACAACTCACGGACGTTACCGGGCCAATCGTGTTTCTCCAAAGCCTCAATAGCTAATTCGGTAAGTGACGTTATCTTGCCGCACTTGTCGGGACAGATAGTCGATGTCCTGAGAAAGTACTCAGCCAAAATCCGTATGTCCTGCCTTCGCATTTGCGAGCGAAGAGGCGCAAGAGTGATAGGACAGATATTCAGACGGTAATAAAGGTCGCGACGGAAGCGATTAGCTTGTACTTCATTTTTAAGATTACGATTGCTTGAAGCTATTATCGTGGCGTTGCATGCGATATCTTTAACACCTCCAACTTTTCGGAAACATTTTTCCTGGAGGACACGCAACAATTTAGCCTGCAGATCCATCGGCATCTCACTTATTTCATCAAGCAAGAGGGTTCCGGATTCGGCTAATTCCAGCAGTCCTGTTTTCTCGCGGTCGGCACCCGTAAAAGATCCTTTCACGTGGCCAAAAAGCTCGCTTTCCAATAGATTTACCGTTAGAGCCGCACAATTAACAGCTACATATTGCTCGTTCGGATGCCTTAGAACATGTATCGCCTTAGCTGCAAGTTCTTTGCCTGTGCCTGTTTCGCCAACTATCAAAATTGGATTACACCTGCTTGCAGCCACAAGTTTAATCATGTTAAGAGTATTTTGTATCGCTTTACTTGAGCCTACCATAGAGACAGAGCAAGCCAGGTCGTCAGAGAAAAAGAGGCTTGTGCTTTTTTCAATGATGGGATCTTTTGATTTATTTTTTATTCTGTTGATAGTTCGCTCCAACTGAGCATAATCCTGTCTTGTATCCAGATAGTCATAGGCCCCAATCCGTATAAACTCTGCAGCTAAGTCGGTATTATCATCACCACACCCAACCACTACGATTGGAATATCGATTGAATAATTATCAGTGCTTTTGATGAATTCATTTTTATCATTAGCTCTGCTACGAAAAATGAATTCACGGACATTATTAATTCCCAGCCACTGATCGAAAAGAATCAGATCAGGATTGACCGTTTGAATGACCTCTGCTGCATCAGCCAGGTCATCAGCCCCAAATACTTCCTGACCATACTTCTGAGCCAGTTTTAGAATTTCAGGGTCTTTACTCAGTGCAACAATTCTACTTAAACTCATCTTTGCCCAAAACTAAACTATAACAGTAGTTCTTCATTTAAGTTATTTCATGTAGGTATTTATGTTCCACTGATAGTGGCCAATATAAAGCAATAAATCGACAGATAGCCAACGACAACTTTAATTTTTTATGGGACCGGCCAATAATGTCACTGATTTGTTATACTTAAAGATGTCCCCGACACAGAGCGACAGTTTTATGGGACGTTGCTTGAAAGAATAAAATCAAAAAAACAGCAAAACGTCGCCGCTTTTATTGGACGTTATAGTGTCACCAAGCAGATTAACGCAAAGCAGCAACGATTCTTTGCAAAGCCATAAAGTCAAAGCGGCAAATATTTCTGATATAAAGGAAGATTTATCCTCTGTGATAATTCTTTAATAAGCCGCATCCCTGTCTTTATTTAACTTTTTATTTTCCGTAATGTCTTTTGTGACAGGAATTTGTACATCACTAAAAGCAGCGGCGGCTTTAATGTGGCACAACAATTGCTGTCTTTAACCTGTCGCCTGTATAGTTTTGGCATTGAATTACGTTCGATATTTTTGAGATTCAAAAAGAAATTTGTTTTTGTCATTTATGAAAGGTTAAAAAAATCATGGCTTCAGTATCAGATGTAACCTCATCAAGCAAAATCCAAATGGATTATATGAATCTCCTGGTAACCCAACTTCAAAATCAGAATCCACTGGAACCGTTAGACAATAACCAAATGGCAGCTCAGCTGGCACAATTCTCACAATTGCAGCAGCTCGAATCAATGAACACAAGTTTTGCAGACGTCCTTGCCACTACTGAGCTTTCTTATGCCAATTCATTGTTAGGTAAGGAAATCGGATTCATGCCTGAATCCGAGACAGGCGCCACAGATATCACAAGCGGCGTAGTAGATCATGTTTACAATAACATAGATGGGGAAATATTACTGGGCGTAGGGACTCATACTCTTGCTTTGAAAGATGTAATATCAGTCAAAAACTGAATTTAAGATTTAACGTTTCGCTATATGGAGAAAGAAAGATGAGTTTTGCATTGTCATCTGGAGTGACCGAGCCTCAAGCCAATCAGAAAATGATTGATGCAGCCGGTAACAACATAGACAATGTCAATACCACCGCCTTTAAGGCCAGCAGTATAACCTTCTCGGAACTATTAAGTGAGACGATAAAAAAAGCATCTCCGCCAACAACCACCGTCGGCGGCACCAATCCTCAACAGATGGGCACAGGTGTTGGAGTAGCTGGTATAACCCCAAATATGACACAGGGCAGTATTGTAAACACCGGTAATCCTCTGGACCTGGCGTTAGAAGGTGAAGGCTATTTTGTGCTAAGTGATGGTCAACAGGGCATTTTCACTCGCGCAGGTGCATTTGCCGTTGATGCAAACTCAATTATGCTTGACCCTGCCACGGGCTATCGCGTCCAGCGTATCGGTGCAATAGGCGAAAGCGATGGCTTCCAGATTGCCGGTGACAGCGACCTTCACATACCTTATGGAGTACCGATTCCGGCACAGCTAACATCGACAATGACATTATCAGGCAATTTAAGTTCCGATGCAACTCTTGCGACATCGCAGACACAAGTATTAGGCTCAAATGTCAGTTACACAGCTGGCGGTACGGCGGCTGTCGCAACCTCTTTAATTGCTAATCTCGACCAATATACCGGAACATTGAACTCGGGTACGATTACCTTCTCCGGTTATAAACCGGATGGAACCGCTTTAGGAAGCACCCCAACCACCGATCTGACGATGGATGTAACTGCGACCACTACATTAAACGATATACTTACCTGGCTGAACACTAATGAAGGTACTGCTGCAGTTAACGAAGTACAGACGATTTCAAGTACCGCCACAGGCGGCACATTCACGATGAGTTTTGGTGATCAAACAACTGCTGCACTTACCTGGGATGATTCCGCCGCTGATATACAGACAGCACTGGAAGCTCTTTCTACTATTGGTACCGGTAATGTAGCCTGTGCGGGCGGCCCCCTTCCAGCTGGTGTTACTGCTACGCTTGGAGTTACTTTAGCGGGGCAGGATGTCGCCATGATAACAGTTGATAACACCAATATGACGGGTGGAACAGCTTCAGTTGCAGAAACAACAACAGGACGGGCTGCACAGGGCGTTCTTGGCAGCACTGCCACGGCATCTTTGATCAACGGACAACTGCGTATTACTGACACAGCCAGCGGCTATAGTAAATCTGATTTGGTTATGGCTTATAGCGGCGACGACACTCTTACAATGCCGGGATATTTCGAGATGTTGGCGGTTGGCGGCGAAGAAGTCAAGAGTGTTAATATTATGGTTTATGATTCTCAGGGAGGAAAACACGTTTTTTCAGGTGCATTTGTCAGGACAAATATCGCTAACAAATGGGATCTGGTGCTATCCTCAATGAGCGGCAATATTAATCAGATCACTATACCAAACCGGCGTATAGAAAACATAACCTTTGACGCCACGAACGGTTACTATACAGGCGTAACCGGTGGCGCCAGCAATCCATCTGAATTTGTAATAAGCTATGCAAATGATCCTTTGAATCCACAAACCATCGCTTTAGATTTTGGCACCGTTGGCCAATTAAACGGGCTGACACAGTTTGCCGGGAACTCTACGGCGGTCGCAAAAGATCAGAACGGCTACGAAGCTGGTCAACTTTCCACTGTATCTGTTAATAATGAAGGTATAGTAATCGGTGCATTCTCCAACGGCATCAAAAAGGACATCGGTGCCATACAGATTTCTTTGTTTCAGAATACATCAGGTCTTGAAAGCCTCGGGAGTGGGTATTTTACCTCTACGACCAACTCAGGGGTACCGGTCGCTACCCAGGCAATGTCCGGAGGCGCCGGCTCCGTCCATGGCGGAGCATTGGAAAAGACCAACTCAGATGTAGCGACTCAGTTTGTTTCTATGATTCAGGCACAAAACGGTTTTCAGGCCAACGTAAGGACCATTCGAGTTGCCAACGACATACTCCGAGAGTTGAGCAACCTTATCAGGTAGGTAGTAAGTTTGGGAAATTAAAATGCCAATAGCAGATGTGATGACATCAGGCTTTAATATGATTGTTTTGGCACTCACGCCGATAGAGCGGTGGAAGGCAGCGGGACAGCAAAATATCGGGCTGAGCAAACATTGGTTTATTCTAATAGGAGTGGCGGTAATAATCATACTGACTGTGCTGCTCTTAGTAGTCAGCTATAATCGAATTACGCGAGAACGAAAGGTAAGTGGGCAGCTATTTTTTGATTTTTCCGAACAAAGGGGTTTGAGCGGACGGGAGTGCCAGATTTTGCTTAAAATAGCACAAAAGGCAGGACTTAAGAAAAATCAGGCCATTTTTAGCATGGTCGGTGCCTTTGACGCCGGAGCAAAAATAATAATAAAAGAATGCCTTACAAAACAGGGAACAGAAGAAAGCAAATGGCTAAGAACCGAACTTTCCTTTTTGCGCGAAAAGCTCGGCTTCCAGAAAAAAACCTCAGTCTCAATAGACTCGCCATCGAAATTGAAGAGACCGAGCAGCAGACACATTCTCACAGGCAAAATACTTTATATAACCCGTCGTAAAAGTCCCGACTTAAGTGACTTAGGTGATATTGAGTCAACTGTGATAAAAAATGACAATATGGAACTTACCATAAAATTAACAACACCAGTTGAAAGTAAGCTGGGCGAACTCTGGCGTGCGCGTTATTCTTTCGGTGCCTCCGTATGGGAGTTTGACTCTTCGGTAGTTCGTTGCAACGATGACATTCTGGTTTTGAATCATAGTGATGATATTCGTTTCATTAGTCGCCGGCGTTTCCTGCGTGTTCAAGTAAACAAGCCGTCTTTTATCGCGCACTTTCCATTCTCAAGAACGCTTTCGTCAAATAAAAATAACAACCGCAACAAAAGGCCTGCGATAAAACAAAGTTCGGCAAATGAATCAGGCAACTGGGGCCCGCCGGAATTTATGCCCGCGACAGTTACTGAACTGGGCGGTCCCGGTCTCAGGATAGAAACCAAGCTGGAAGTAAAAGTAGGCAACAGAGTATTGGTAATAGTTAATCTGAGTGAAGAAAAGGACCAGAACTTAAATCCGTCCTCAAAAAGCACTTCACTCCGCTCTGTCTTATCGAGGGACAGAAAGAGTACATCATCAAAAATAGTAGAAGATGTCGGTGAGGTCAGACACGTAAGAGCCTTACAAAATGGTTCATCAATAGCAGTTGAGCTGACAGGACTAAGCGACTCAAACCTTAACGAGCTGATTCGCGCTACCAATGCTGTTTATATAAAAACCAGCAGCAAGAGCAAAGATGCTCCGAATTCAATAGAGTCAGAAGAAATATTTTCGGAACCGTCGATTGCGCAAGGAGAGTGAAATGTCAGAAATTATAGACCAGGTTGGTACAAGCCTTAATGCCTTAACACAGGAATTCGAGACAATTACACACAACCTGGCCAACGTAAGCACAGCCGGTTACAAGCGCAGGTGCAACACATTTTCAAAATCCCTCGAGGAACAAATGACAGGACTTCTGGGACAAATGACCGGAGCAGAAACAGGAACAGATACATACTCGCCCGGCAGTATTGAACTGTACTCTTCACTTGATTTTTCCCAGGGCAATCTCACTGAGACCGGCCGACAGTTGGATTTTGCCATACACGGTAAGGGTTTTTTCGTAATAGAAACACCCAATGGGCCGCTTTACACTCGCAACGGTATATTTAATAGAAACCAAAATGGTCAAATAATTGATTTACAGGGACGAATTGTAGCAGGCGAAGGTGGCCCAATCACGATACCGAGTAACGTGGGAATCTCGCAAGTGAGCGTCTCAAACGATGGAAGCATAAACGCCGGGGGCACAACTATCGGGAAATTTCAATTGGTTGACTTCGGAGACAACGAAGCCAAGCTTGTCCCAACCGGAAATAGCTGTTACCGGATGCCGGATAAAAACATTCAGCCGGTTGCAGCTGAGAATATCATCGTAAAGCAAGGCAACCAGGAGGTATCTAATGTTAAGATGATAGAGGAATTAGTGGATATGATAATGGTGTCCAGGTTATACGAAGCGAATATGAAGTTCATTGCGGCCAGAAAAGAAGTAGCCAGCAGTATTACAAGCGCAGCTATGGCCTAAACATGATCGTTATTTATGAGGTAAAAGCCACACTCAACAGATGCAGGATTTGTAAACTGTATAAGATAAGGAGAATAATATTATGTTAAGAGCATTTTCCACTTCAGCAACGGCTATGGCTGCCCAGCAAACAATGGTGGATGTGATTGCTAATAATCTTGCCAACATCAACACCATGGGATTTAAGAAAAGCCAGGTTGCTTTTCAGGATTTGCTATATATAAAGCTTAAAGATGCAGGCGCAGAAGTAGCTTCCGGCATAACAACTCCTAACGGTATAGAAATAGGCAGTGGAGTCCGCGTAGCCGGTACTATAAGAGTTTTTAGCGGAGGTGAGCTTCAGAGTACCAATCGGCCACTCGATATAGCTATTACAGGTGAAGGCTTCATTCAGGTGAGTACGCCAAATGGCGAAACAAAATATACGCGTGACGGGTCGCTGCAAAGAAATGCCGACGGCGAATTAGTTACCTCCACCGGATATCGTATAGAGCCTGCTATCACTATTCCAACTACCGCGACCTCTGTAGATATCGGTAGAGATGGAAGCGTCAATATTACCGATACATCGGGAACACAATCAGTTGTAGGAACAATAGAGTTAGCACGTTTTCCAAATCCTTCGGGTCTTACCGCTGAAGGTGGAAATCTTATGGCCGCGACTGAAGCAAGCGGTACGGCTACAACCGGTACAGCAGGAAGTAGTGGTTTCGGTACCATTCAGTCGGGATTTCTCGAAAAATCCAATGTCGAGATGATAAACGAACTCGTCAACCTCATCACAGCCCAGCGAGCATACGAAACAAATTCCCGTGCTATAAGAGCGGGAGACGAAATGCTAAGAAAGGCAAATGAAATAGCACGGTTCTAATGGAAAAGACCATTATGAGTAATAAAATAGTCAACATTACCTTAATTATGTGCCTGCTGCTGTCAGTGAACAGCAACGGCGACAATACGAAAAAGGATTCTCCCCTTCAGATATACCTGCCGAGAGAAATTACAATCAAAGACAAGCACTTAAGTCTGGGCCAAGTAGGTATAATCCGGGGCCAAAAATCACTTGTAGCCAAGGCAAGCAAAATCGCATTAGGGCAGATTTCAGCACCCGGGCAGAAGATTGTTATTGACAGAGAAATGGTTCTAAGCAGATTGGCCTGCAACGGAATCTCTGTGTGGAAAGTAACACTAACGGGAGCAGAAACAGTTACTATAAAACAACAAGAACGAACTATCCGTAGCGATGAATTTATTAAGTTAGCAAGTTCCTTTCTGGAAAAAAATCCTCCCGGCATTTCAGTTTGTGGATTCAATCCAATACGGATACCTCGAGATTTCATCATCACCGGAACCGATAAAGATATTAGCTTTTCTCCTCGATTAGTATCAAGCAGAGCAATAAACCAGGCAAAGGTTGAGATTACCATAAATTCAGGCGGCAAAAAAATAGGGACTTGTGAGGTAATTTTCGGATTGAAATACAATTGCCGGCAAGCAGTAACAAGCGTTAATATCCCCGCAAGGGCGGTTATCAGTCCCGATAATGTCAAGATAGAGAAGATAACATCGAATTATCCGGAATCTGTTGACTGGAAGCCCCCCTATGGTCTCATTGCCAAACGTCAGATACCGGCCAAAACCCTCCTTCATCCAAATATGCTGAGCCCTGTTAAATCCCCAATCATTACCAAGCGAAATCAAAAGGTTGTTATTCGGATTGACATGCCGGGATTTCTGATTACGGCTTTTGGAAAAGCCATGCAGGACGGCCGAGCCGGTGATTATATAAAAGTCCGGAATGTGGACTCACAACGAATAATCTTAGCCATGATTAACGAAGACGGAAGCGTGAAACCTGCTTTTTAGAAGGAAAAATAATGAATAACAGAAAAGTCTTAATGCTCGCTTTGGCAATTATTGTTCTCTTGTCGGCTACCTGCTCACAGGCAGGTTCTATCTGGGCCAAGAGAGATAAGAATATGAAGGGATTATATGCCGACGATGTGGCCCGCCAGATAGGCGACATCCTGACCATTAAGGTCGCCGAAACCAGCAAAGTCGATAACAAGGCAAAAAGAGATATGAAAAAAAATACCAGCCGGTCTACAACATTTGGTGGAGGTCCGAATTTTCCGTCCGGAGGTACGTTAGATGAATTGCTGCCAAAACAACTGCTGCCCAGTTTCGATATGAATGCCGAATCGGATAACGAGTTAAAAAGCAAAGCTGATTACAAAGACGAACGCAAGTTTGAGGACCAGGTAAGTGTGGTAGTTATGGATATCCTGCCGAATCACAATCTTATTGTCATTGGGACTCGCAGCCGTAATATCGCAGGTGATATACAAACCATTGAAGTAAGCGGGATTGTAAGACCAAGTGACATCGCATTTGATAACACAGTCAAGAGCGAACAAGTAGCGGATTTTCGTATTGTCACGAAAAATTCAGGTGTTTCGGCGCCCTATACAAAGCCGGGTTGGCTTGGCAAGATATTTGATATTATCTGGCCGTTTTAATTAAGCCGTTTGCATAGATTTCTTTTTGAGAGTAACAGCTTATGAAATCAATTATACGAACAAAAGAAAAAAAGAGCATAATGGCCCTTATGACGTGTGTATTGCTGGTCTGTGTGTTTATGGCTGGTACCGGGCAATGCGAACGAATAAAGGATATCGTTGATATTCAGGGGCTTCGCAGCAATTCACTTACAGGTGTCGGCCTGATTATTGGCCTGGCCAGCACTGGTGACAGTACACTGCTTTCGCGACAAATTCTGACAAATATGCTAAGGGATTCAGAACTGGTTCTTAATCCTTCTGATTTTACCGGCGGTAACATTGCAGCGGTTTGGGTTACTGCAGAATTAGGCCCCTTTGCCCGGGAAGGTTCCCGAATCGACGTCGACGTTTCTGCTATAGGAGACGCCAAAAGCCTTCAGGGTGGAAAGCTATTGCCGACGCCACTGAAAGGTCTCGATGGTCAGGTTTACGCTATCGCTGACGGAGGAGTTTCAATCGGCGGCTGGACAGCATCAGGGGATAAGGCTTCGATTACAAAAAACCACCAAACAGTTGGGCGAATTCCAGACGGCGCAGTTGTTGAAAAGGAAGAAATAGCTACGTTTATCGAAAACATAGGTGGCCATAGACTTATCACGTTTAATCTTAGAAACAGCGATTTTTCAACCGCAGAGCAAATCAGCAAAGCTATCAACCAGGATTACGCAAACAGCACAGTAGTAGTTGACGCCGGTACCGTTAAGGTGAAAGTTCCAAGCGAAATTAGCCAGGCAGAAATAGCCGGTTTTATCGTCGATATTAGAAAACACGAAGTTAAGGTTGATGTCCCTGCTGTGGTGGTTATCAACGAGCGCACCGGCACAATTGTGATCGGTGAAAACGTCGGCATATCCGCTGTGGCAATTTCGCAGGGCAGCCTTGTTGTAAAGATCAAAGAAATGCCAATCATTTCACAACCAACGGCGTCTTTCTCAGATGCCGGGCAAACCGCAGTTGTTCAAGATACGCTGATAGGAATCGAAGATAAAGGATATCTGATTCCTATGTCCAGATCTGTTACCGTCTCAGAGTTGGCTAAAAGCCTTAACGGCATAGGAGCAACACCAACAGATTTGATAGCAATATTTAACGCTTTGAAAAAAGCCGGAGCCCTTCAAGCAAAACTGGTGATAATGTAGCACCGTAAGGCGTCCCTAAAGGAGAGCAATTTAATGGACAGCATCAAATTGATACTAACTGAACCAGTCTCACCGCCAACCATGCTGGAACATCTCGACCAATCGAGGCTTAAGAGCATTCCAGACGAGAAAAAAAAACAAGTAGCCAAGGATTTTGAATCAGTTCTGTTGAATAAGCTGCTGGACGAAATGAAAAATAGTATCACGGACTGGGGCCTTGAAAAAGATGCAGCTTCCAAACAAACTCAGGGAATATTTTGGCTATACCTCGGCCGTGATATTGCAAACAACGGAGGCCTTGGATTGTGGAAGGATATATATAAATATTTATCCAATGCTGAGCAGACAAACACAGTACAACAATCAGTGGATGACCAAATATGAAATCGACGGCAACTGAAATAGAAAATAAAGTTGATAAACTGCTGACTTGCCTCGATAAAGACAGCCAACATATACAGGAGATTTTGTCTCAACTGAATAAATTACGCAGCTATGTTATCAAGCGTGACGATTCCGGCCTTAGCAAGCTCCTTAAGATCATCCAGGCCGATATGAGCAGCTACAGAAACCATGAATCAAAACGGCAAGCAATACGAAAAGAATTGGCAAATGCTCTTGGGTGCAACACAGAGCAAATGACTTTGTCAGCATTGGAAGCACGTCTGCCAAAAGGGAAAAAAGATCAGATAATCAAGAAGAAAGCAAAATTAATGTCATTGATTAAAGAACTTAAGAAAGAACATTTAAGCACGATTTTGCTTTTGTCTGAATGCGCAAAATTCAACAACCTGCTTTTGAAGAGTATTTTCGACCTCGGCAAGACAGGGGCGGTTTACTACAACTCCAATGGTACTACCAAACAGCAGACTGATATGGCCTTTGTAAACCTGCATCTCTGAGTAATGTCATCGGGTATTTATTGAGCTTTGACTAAAAGTCTAATAGACGCCGGATGTAAATTGTGAGCACTTGTTAAATAGAGTTAAAAAATGGATAGTTTCTCCATAGGAATCAGTGGCCTTCAAGCAGCCCAGAAGGCTTTTGATATAATCGGTAATAATGTTGCCAATGCGGCTACTGACGGCTACCACCGCCAGAGAATAGAACTGCGTCCTGCTTATACATCGCAAGTCGGCGATGTTCTTTTGGGAGGAGGCGTGGACGTTGTCGGGATTACCAGATTAATTGACGAACTTGTGGAAAAGGAGATTTTTCGTCAAGAGTCTCTATTAGGGCAGATATCTCAGGAATTTGGCACACTGCGAACAGTCGAAAACGCCTTTGGAGAGCTTGTGGAGGGGAGCGGTTTGAGCGGAACTATAGACAAGTTTTTTAATGCATTGCAAGACCTTTCCGCTCATCCAATAGAAGTTATCCAGCAAAACCAGCTTATAACCGAGGCTATGGCTATGACTGGTCAATTCAGAACATTGGGAGAATTTCTTTCAGCACTGGAAGATCAAATTGAGCTGGAAGCCCAGAACACAATCACACAAATTAATATTCTTACAAACAGAATAGCCGAACTCAATGATAATATTGAACAGCAGGAAATAGGCGGCGGCAAGGCCAATAATTTACGGGATCAAAGAGACCAGGGCATAACAGAACTTTCTACATTAGTTGGAATAGAAACCAAGGACAGACCGTATGGTGTAGTCGATGTCTATGTAGCCGGAACCCCTGTGGTAGTAGGTGCTACCCCTCTCGATCTGGAAGCGGGTTTGAAACAAGCGGGGAAACTGGGAGTTTCTGTCGCCGGTACAAGCAACTATAACATAAATACCGAAGGGGGTCGATTAAACGGATTAATATCATTAAGAAACGAGCTGGTCTCTGATATTCACGATGACCTGGACAATTTGGCAACTGTAATGGTACAGCAGATAAATCAATACCATATCCAGGGTGTAGGTTCAACAGGTTCATTTACCGGCCTGACCGGCTGGCCTGTAACGAGCCAAAATCTGGCCGATTTTGGCTCAGAGGTAACTGACGGAAGCATATATATCAGAGTTACAAATACGAGCACAGGGGCGATAACCCGTAACGAAATAACCGTTGACAAATCCGCCGATACCTTATCCGACATAGCAACTCTTATTTCAGGTGTCACAGGTCTCAGCGCTTCGGTGATTTCTTCCAAACTTAACATTCAGGCAGACGCAAACTATAAATTTGATTTTCTTCCCGCCGTGCTTCCACTACCCACCGCCAGCACTTTATCCGGCTCACCGCCAACTATATCCGTCTCGGGTATTTATACAGGCACTAACAATGACACCTTCCAGTTTACAGTTGCAGGTACAGGCTCGGTAGGCAACGGCACTTTACAGCTTGAAGTAAGAAATGGAGCAGCCCAGCTTGTTAGTACTCTCAATGTAGGTGCCGGCTATGCAGTAGGTGATAAACTTGATTTAGGCAATGGAATCAAAATATCTCTTAGTACAGGGGACTTAAACGCAGGTGAAACTTTCGATGTTGATGCTTTTTCCAGCGCCGATACTTCAGGTTTATTAGCTGCTGTTGGAATCAATACCTTTTTATCGGGCAACAGTGCTTCGGATATAGCGGTTTGTTCAGATATCGCTGCTACACCAGGCCGAGTGGCATCAGCCCTTGGTGCGAATATGACCGATAACACCAACGCTTTGCGGATGTACGGCCTGAGAGACCAGGCTTTAACCAGCTTAAACTCTATGACACCCGGAGAGTTTTACCGTCAGATGGTTACAGACATAGGTCAACAGCTATTTGTTAAAAAGGCGCGCAAAGACAATATAGAATCTATGGTCCAAAATCTTAGCAACCAGCAAAGCGAGACAAGCGGCGTCAACATCAACGATGAAGCTGCCCAAATGTTAGCCTTCGAGCAGATGTTCCAGGCGATGAGCAAGTACTTGAGCACCATTCAGTCGTTAATGTTAACACTTATGAATATAATATAAAAACGTAAAGGGCATGCAGTGAAGATTCAAACAGATTTGGAATTTGAAAAATGAGCGGATCACTGAGCAATATTTATAATAATGTCAGCTTTGCATTGAATCTTCATACCGAAGCGATGGCCGTCCTGCAGGAACAGGCTTCTACAGGCTCACGGATAAACAGAGTCTCTGATGATCCTACCGTTGCTTATCGGGTTTTAGGGCTCAATTCCAATTACAAATCCCTGGGAAATTATATAAACAACCTCTCGGAAGTCGTTAGCACTTTGGAGCTTTCATCCACCGTTGTCCAGGATATAACGTCAAGTTTTACTGAGACCCAAATACGTCTAACTCAAATTTCCAGCGGCCTCTACGACGATGCAGCAAGACAAAGGACAGCCGAAGGAATCAATGATATATTAGAGCAGACAGTCTCACTGGCTAATTTAAAACATATGGACCAATACCTCTATGGAGGAACCGATACGGGAACTGCTCCATATACAGTGGAACGTACCAACGGGAAAATAACCAAAGTTACTTATGATGGCAGTTTTGAGAATAGAAACATAGAAGTATCTCCGGGCGTGGAATCATCGGCCTTCTTCATAGGGGATAATATCTTTCGCTCCGATGACCGCAGCGCCCCGACTTTTAGCGGTTATACCGGAGCCCAATCCGGCACCGGGACGTCAAGCTGCCGCGGAGGAGTCTGGCTGACAGTAACCGGATCGGCGGGTAATTATGACCTCTCTATTGATGGCGGCCTGAGCACTTTCAATACCGGTGGCGGAGATACCAACCTGGCTGTGACAAATTCGTTAACCGGAGAAGTGCTATACGTTGACACCACGGGAATAACCGGCACTGGAACTGATTTAGTAAGCATACCCGGAACTTACGATATATTTAACTCACTTATTACTATTCGAGATGTACTGGAAAATCAAAACGGGCTTTCGGGCGCTCAAGTGCGAGAGTTGGCAAAAAACTTACCAAACTCAATAGAAGAGATAAGCAAAGTTCTGGTTAAAGCTCAGGTATCTATTGGGTCTAAAATCGGCTTTCTGGACGACCTCAAACAGAGTCTAAATGACCTGCAATACAATACAGTAGATGAAACGACCCGTTTGCAGGAAGCAGATATTGCTCAAATAGCTATAGACCTGTCCCGCCGGGAAGTCCTATATCAAATGTCATTATTAGTAGCTGCAAAACTTATGTCCATGTCGCTGTTGAATTACCTCTGATAGCTTTTTGAGAGCAAAGTATAGACAATACAAGGTAATTTGAAAGCATAAATGTTTGATATTTATACAAGTGTTATGCCAGAGGGCTGAAAAACGCACATATACGCAGATATAAGCTAACGGCACGGAATTTGCATTATTGTTAGCAAGGTAATGGCCATGGGATGGTCAATTTCTAAAAAATTAGGAGTAAATCAGATGGCACTAATGGGGACAAACTCGAATCAAAGTGGTGAACAAGGACACAATAATGTGCATGGGAACCATAATCATTATGAAAGAGGTTTGGAATTAGCTGAAGCCGGAAAACATCAGGAAGCTCTAGCCTGCATGCAGGAACATATTTGCTCATCCGGCGGCAACGCACAAGTGCTGAATGATACAGGGGCAATCCTGCATTGCCTTGGCCGCTCGGACGAAGCCATCGGGCATTTTATCAAAGCTCAGAGGTACCAAACGGACTCCATTGAAATATTATGGAACCTCGCAGAAGCATATCTTGCTGTCGGCAAAGCAAAGGAAACTATGCAGCTTTTCGATAGTATGGAGCGGCTTGGTATATTGAACGTGGATGTAGTTAACAGAACCGCCGACATATTCCTGCAACAAAATAATAAAGCAGATGCCATCGAAATATTAATCCGCTCACTACGAATTTGGCCCAACCAGGAGATTCTCAAGCCGATGATTGAAGTGATTCGTTACAAAAGGCCGAAGATAGCTTTCTTCTGCGGCGGCGATGGTATGGGATTTCTTAACGAAATCATCGAATTTGCAAAGCAGCGTTTTGAAGTTCACGTTTTTGAAGAGCAAACAGAAGAAAAACTGTATGAATTAATGGAATGGAGTGATATTTCATGGTTCGAGTGGTGCACTAATCTTGCAATTTCAGGATCGAAGCAACCAAAAGTCTGCAAAAATATTATCAGATTACACCGCTATGAAGCCTATGGTCAGTGGCCCGAACTGGTGGACTGGGCTAATATCGATACCCTTATCACTGTCGGGAACAGTTTTGTCAAAGACGCTCTTATCCACACTGTTCCGAACCTGGAGAGTCAAACATCAATAACTACTATCCCCAGCGGCGTAAATCTTGAAAATTTTGCTTTTACCGAGCGCCAGCGCGGCAAGAATATTGCTTTTCTTTCTAACCTGAGAACGGTAAAGAACCCCGCTCTCGTTTTACAGTGCATGCAAAAGCTACACTACATTGACCCTGAGTATCGTTTGTTCTTCGGTGGTATCTTCCAGAACAGAACTCTTGAGCAGTATCTAAAACATATGATTGATACCCTTGACCTTCGCAATGTGGTGTTCTTTGACGGCTGGCAGGAAGATGTCGGTTCATGGCTTGAGGACAAACATTACGTCGTTTCGACCAGTATCATTGAAAGTCAGGGTATGGGACTTTTGGAAGCAATGGCCTGTGGTTTAAAACCCGTTATCCATAATTTCCCGGGTGCAGATGAGATATTCCCGTCAGAATTCCTATTTAACATCTCGGAAGAATTCTGCGAGCAGATTCTTTCCGATACTTACGAACCCAATAGGTATCGCAAATTCGTCGAAGAAAACTATCCGCTTAAAAACCAGTTGACCGATATTAACAATATCTTCACTCAATTTGAAAGCGAGATAGATTCACAACAAACAGTGTCCGCATTTTCCAATAATTTGCAAAATTTGAACGTTAACGAGATTAGATTTCCAACAGAACTTTCCGTTCCGAGCTCAGAGAACAACTTGATTGTGTAAATTTTAGTTTTTCAGAAAATATCAGGTACTCCTGGAATGTCAAAAAAATACGAGAGAGTCCCAAAACACATGGAACGTTCTTTTGGGTCACATAAAAAGGCCGGGCCGGTCGTTACTGTGTTGGTCCCAACTTTTAATCGACGCCGATACTTCGCTGAGGCCCTGGCCAGCGTTGTGTGCCAGAACTATAGAAATCTCCAGATAATTGCGATAAACGATGGTGGTGAAGATGTAAGCGATATTGTCAACTCTTATAACGATCCGCGAATCCTATTTATAAACAGAAAGGAGAATCGCCGCCTGCCCTATAGCCTCAATGAAGCACTTGCTCAGTCCCATGGTAAATATATCTGTTATCTTGGTGATGATGATCTATATTATCCGCATCACGTGAGCACCCTGGTCAATGCTCTGGAAAATCAAACCGACTGCCAGGTTGCGTACAGTGACTTGTACAAAGTGCATTGTCAGATTTGCCCGGACGGCAGCCGAAAAGTCTTAAGCAAAGTCGTTGAAATCAGCAGAGATTTCGACCGCTTTTTTATGCTGTACTATAACCATGTGCTGCATGTAAGCCTTATGCACCGAAGGGATTTGCTGGAAAAAACGGGGCTATATAATGAGGCCGTCAATGTCTTAATAGACTGGGATATGACCCGGCGGCTTGTTTTCTTCTCTGATTTTTACCATGTCCCGGAAATTACCGGCGAATTTTATCAGCCCGCCGGTAAATGTGACAGAATATCAGTTCTGGGACGCAAAAATGAAAAGGAATATGCGAGAAATATTTTAAGAATACGAACCACGAGACCTGCCAAACCATGGACGAAACTCAAAGATATGTCCATAATTTTTACTGCAGAGAGGCTGAATAAGCAGGCGGGTACAACCCTCGGTTCTATCTGGCAGCGAACGTTCTATCCATATGAGGTTTATCTGCCCCTGCCGGCGGAAAGCCTCGAAAAACTCGCTGCTGAGATGCCTAATATAATCCCCGTACCTGTCAATCCATTGTCCTCTCAAGACCAGCGAATAGATGCAGCTTTAGCCAGATGTGATGGCGAATATATTGCCATAGTACCAAACGGATTTCCGATGAGAGAATTCTGGGTAGAGGATTCTCTCCATGCTTTGATCAACAGTTCAGCCAACAACGAAGGATTCGAGTTGGAAGATTCAACAGATAGACTCTGGGCGGTAGTACTCAAAAAAGAAGACTTACAGTACGCCCGTAGAAGCTTTCCAAATCTTCCTGTTCGTGAATCCCTGAATGCGGCCGGCATTACCATAAGGCGTCTAAAGCCGGAAGAAATACCGTTTCAGTTTGACCAATTACTCGAAAAAGCTAAAACAGCAGAAAAAAATGGTAACTGGTCAAAGGCTGCTGAAATGTTTGAATATATCACCAAACATCATCAAAACGAGTTGTGGATGAAATCATTAGCTGCAAACGCCTCCTTTAAAGCCGGTGGCCATATAAGAGCAGCCAATCTCAGCCATGAAATAAACCGTCAGCGACCAACTGTGGATACACTCTTATTGGAGGCTAAGGTCAAACGCGAACAAAAGGATTTTAACCTGGCGATTAAGCTACTCGAAAAAGCGGAACAAATACTCGAAGGAAAAGACTTGCTATGGATATAACACAAAATAATGTCGATGAACAGCACGACTCGACACAGCATTACGAAGTTTTGCAGGAACTGGGGGACTGTTATGCTTCTGTCGGTAATTATTCACAGGCCCAACAATACTATGAAAAGGCCGCCGTCTTATCACCTGATGAGGCTGACCCTTACGTTGGACTTGGAGTAGTGGCCCTGCAAAAGAATCTTCTTGATGATGCTGAAATAGCATTCAGAGTCGCCTGTCGGCTGAATTCTAATTGCGCCAAGGCCTATGCTGGCTTCGCTATGGTCGCACAGCAAAGAGCCGATTACAAGCAGGCCTTTGAGATGTATCTTAAAAGCCTGGAGCTGGATACCGACAATCTGATAGCTCTTCTGGGCCTGTTTCAGACCTCCTGCCAGATGGGTTCATTTGCAAAGGTTATACATTACCTGGAAATGTATTTGAATATGCATCCGGGCGACACATCCGTTATGTTCCCCCTGGCGGCATTATATATGAAAGATGGAAAATTCGAGGAGTCTAAGAATATTCTCCTGAACCTTTTAAGCCTGGACGAGAATCACAAAGATGCAGCCAATCTCCTGGAAGAAGTCGAACATAGTCTGGCTCAGGTAAAACAAGTAATCCGAACAGGAGCGCGAACGCAATGAACACAAATAGCGTTGAGATTATTCCAGATGAACAGATACATCTTCTGGATAAGCTACAAAATCTGCTGGAACAGCAAATAGGATTTGCCAGACAGGGCAATGTCAATGAAATTGAAGCCTTAAGCAAACAAGCCAATTCTCTTGTAGGGAAAATCGCCCGGTCAGGTATTCTTGAATCGTCTGAATTTAAAAATCAGCGCGAGCAGTTGCGAAAATCATACCAAGACCTATGCCTTGCTCTTACAACACAGCAAGCCGAAAACGCCAAAGAGCTAAGCCAGGTCCGTAAGGGCAAGAAAACCATCGCAACTTATGGCGGCAACATTTGAATAGAAGAAAGGTCGAATTGTGCGGGTGTTGATAACAGGTATTACAGGTTTTGTGGGAAGCCATCTGGCTGAATTCATACTTGAAAATCATGCCGATGTTGAAGTTGCCGGTTTTATTCGGTGGCGATCACCCAAAGTCAACATCGAGGATATCTTAGGCAAAGTAGCATTGTATTATGGCAACTTGCAGGACTTCCCTTCGGTAAGAAATATGTTAGCTTCGTATAAGCCGGATGTTATTTTTCATCTGGCTGCACAGTCGTATGTTGATTTTAGTTTTTTAGCGCCTATCGATACACTGGAAACCAACATTGTTGGCACATGCAACTTGCTTGAAACGGTAAAGCAGTTAAAACAATCAGATTTATACAATCCTGTAATTCATGTATGCAGCTCATCCGAAGTGTACGGCCAGGTAACCGAAGATGAAGTTCCGATTAAAGAGAGTAATCCTCTGCGGCCAGCATCCCCCTATGCAGTGAGTAAGGTGGGCGAAGATATGTTGGCACTTCAATACTGGAGCTCATGGGAAATTAAGACTATTCGAAGCAGAATGTTCACACATACAGGCCCACGCAGAGGCGAAGTCTTTGTGGTCTCTAATTTTGCTAAGCAGATAGCAATGATAGAAGCCGGATTGGCTGAGCCTACTGTTAAAGTTGGAAATCTGAATAGTGTGAGGACATTTTCCGATGTTCGTGACGCCGTAAGAGCTTACTGGCTCCTGGTTAATAAGTGCTCACCGGGTGATGTTTACAATATCGGAGGAGTTGAAACGATGCCGATCTCCCAAATGCTCGATAGGCTCCTCAAACTCTCGACAGCTAAGAATATAAAAGTCGAGGTTGATCCAGCACGATTGCGGCCTTCAGATGTAACGCTACAGATACCCTGCGTTGATAAATTTCATAAAGCTACGGGATGGAAGCCGGAGATTAAATTTAACAAAACATTAAAAGATACTTTGGGCTATTGGCGTGATTACTACAGAAAAAATTAAAAAAAAGAACAAAATCAGCAAGTTGAATCTGCAGTACTATAAGAAGCTGTATCTTATCAGAAGATGTGAAGAGAAGATTATCACGCATTATTCTGAAGATCAGATGAAGACTCCCATGCACATGTCAATGGGAGCAGAAGCCATCGCGGTCGGCATATGTCAGGCATTGGAAGCCAATGACCAAGTATTTGGAACTTATCGGTCTCACGCCTTGTTTTTGGCCAAGACCGAAGACACAGACGATTTCTTCGCAGAGATATATGGCAAGCAAACGGCCTCTTTAAAAGGCAGGGGTGGCTCAATGCACTTGTGTTCACCTGATTACGGATTTATGGGTACTTCGGCGATTGTAGCCAGCGCTATACCAGTAGCTGTAGGAGCCGCTTTTGCAAACAAGCAGGCAAACAACGACAGGATTGTAGCGGTGTTCTTTGGTGACGGTGCAGTAGAAGAAGGGGTATTTTGGGAGAGTCTCAACCTTGCATCTTTGATGAAGCTACCAATCCTGTTCGTTTGTGAGGATAATGGTCTGGCTGTGCATACACCAAAATCTCAACGAAGAGGGTATGAGTCTATTATTGATGTAGTTTCTAATTTTAATTGCCTGGCCTTCGAAGCGAAAACAACAGATGTGGAGGTTATTCACAAATTAGCTTCCAAAGCAATTGACCGGGTTAAGACAGAAATGCTGCCGTGTTTTCTTCGATTACGGTATTTCAGATATCTCGAGCATGTCGGGGTGAATCAGGATTTTGATGCCACATATCGCTCAAAAGACAAACCTGAGCAATGGCTGAAAGTTGACCCAATAGGGCTCCAAAGAAGAAAGTTGAAAGATTTGGGCATTGAGGAGGAGGAGATAACGGATATAGAAATGGACATCAACTCTAAGATAGACAGTAGTATTGCCAAAGCAAAAGAAGCGGATTTTAGTGGAATTTCCGAACTCTATCAGGGGGTGTTAGCGTGAGGAAAATTACATATTGCCAGGCAATAAACGAAGCAATGACCCAGGAGATGGAATGCGACCCGGCTGTGTTCGCATACGGAATAGGAGTACCGGATCACAAACGGGTATTTGGCAGTACAAATGGCTTGTTAGAAAGATTCGGTACCGAAAGATGCTTTGATACCCCTTTATCAGAAGATGCTATGACCGGCTTCGGACTCGGCGCCGCGATAAACGGAGCCCGGCCGATTCATATACATATGCGGGTGGATTTTCTGCTGTTAGCGATGAATCAACTGGCCAACATGGTCTCATCCTACAGGTATATGTCGGGTGGAAAGTTAAAGGTGCCTTTGGTTATAAGAGCTGTTATTGGCAGAGGATGGGGACAAGCATTTCAGCATAGTAAAACAATGCACTGTTGTTTTGCTCATATTCCCGGACTGAAAGTTGTTATGCCGACTACACCCGCGGATGCAAAAGGCCTGCTTATTTCAGCAATAAGAGATGATAATCCAGTTATAGTTATAGAACACAGGTGGCTTTATTATGCAGTTGATGAAGTCCCTGAAGGTGATTATTCGGTTCCTATTGGGCAGCCGAATATACTGTTGCCCGGCAGTGACATAACAATTGTCGCTACTTCCTGGATGAACGTTGAGGCCTTACGGGCAGCAAAAATTATGAAAAAAAGGCACGATGTAAGTGTGGAGGTAGTCGATGTCCGTTCGGCTGCCCCACTTGAGGATGACATCATAGTCGATTCCGTCAATAAAACCGGGCATTGCATAATCGCAGATAATGACTGGATACACTGTGGCTTTAGCGCGGAGATTGCTGCCAGAATAGCTGAAAAATGTTTCGGAAAGCTTAAATCACCGGTCAATAGACTTGGATTTGCATTTACTCCTTGTCCGTGTACGAGGGCACTCGAAAACCTTTTTTATCCGAATGCAACTGACATTATCAGAGCAATAGAGGAAAAGCTGCACCTTGAAGAAACGGAATTATCCGGCGAAAACTTCTATACCTATGAAAATAAATTTAAGGGACCTTTTTGATTAAGTAACAGTCTTATTTGATTATCACGTTTTTTCGCCAATAGCTTGATATCTGTATTTGCTGAATTAAAAGATTATGCAGGAAAAATTAAGAGAATTAGAAAAGAAGGCCTTGTGGGTGCGCAAGCAGATATTAGAGACGGTTGCATCGGCTAAAAACGGCCATATTGGAGGAGCGTTATCCTGTACTGATATTTTAGTTGCTCTTTATTATGGTGGCGTTCTTAGGTTTGATCCCAAGAATCCGAATTGTAATTCAAGGGATAGATTTATTTTAAGTAAGGGGCACTCGTGCATAGCATTGTTTGTTATATTGGCTGATTTAGGTTTTTTCTCATTATCTGAGCTTGGCTCATATTGCCAAAATGGCAGTATGTTAGGCGGACATCCCGACAGTAATATTCCAGGCATCGAAGCAGATACAGGCTCTCTTGGTCACGGTTTGGGTATTGCCTCAGGTTTGGCATTGAGCTTTAAGATGGACGAAAAAGATTGTATGAGCGTTGTTTTACTTGGTGACGGGGAGTGTTATGAGGGCTCAGTCTGGGAAGCAGCTATGTTCGCGGGACATCATATGCTGAATAACCTGATTGCAATTGTTGACCGCAATTGTCAATGCGTGACTGACTTTACCGAAGACTGCAATCGCTTAGAACCTTTTGAGGATAAATGGCGTGCTTTCGGTTGGGATACAATCAAAGTTGATGGGCATAGTTTTGAAGAACTATTCGCCGCTTTTGAGAATTTACGACAGCGCAAATCCTATAAGCCCTTAATTATAATTGCCAACACAGTCAAAGGAAAAGGCGTTTCGTTTATGGAGAAAAAACTCCAGTGGCATCATGGTGTCCCAAGCGGTGAGGATCTCGAAATTGCCAGGCGGGAGCTTTCTTCGAAATAATCAAGGATAATTAGTTTGAGTACTCAATTAAAAACATCTAATACGGTTGACATAAGAGACGCTTTTTTTGACCGGCTATACGAGATCGCCACAAGTGACAAGGACGTCATATTCTTAACCGCTGATATGGGCGCATTTAGTCTTGCTAAATTTAAGAAAAACTTAAGCAGCCAGTATATTAACGTAGGCGTGGCGGAACAAAACTTGGTAAGCGTCGCCGCAGGCCTGGCATTAGGTGGCAAAAAGATTTTTATATATGCGATAGCACCATTTATTACTCAGAGATGCTATGAGCAAATCAAGATAGATTTATGTTGTATGAGATTGCCCGTAACGATAATAGGTGTCGGGGCGGGGATTGCTTATAACAGTGATGGCCCTACCCATCATGCGACACAAGACATAGCAGTCATGCGTGCCCTTGAAGGCATTACGATTATTAATCCTTCCGATCCTGTGACATCTGCAGCTGCAGCAAGCTTGTCGTATAAAGAAAATAATCCTGTTTATATCAGAATTGACAAGGGCAAATGGCCTTTCCTATATGACGAAAAACAAGATTTCGCTGATGGTTTAGCCTTACTCAGACAAGGTAGTGATGTATTGATAGTCTCAACAGGTTTGACAGTGCACCGGGCATTGAAGGTGGCAGAAGAGCTCTCCATGCATTCTATTGATGCGGGGGTGTTGGACCTGTACAGAGTAAAGCCTGTAAACGTAGAACTGCTTTTAAGCGTTATTGGTCAGTCAAAACAAGTGGTAACTTTAGAGGAACATTCTGTTGTAGGAGGAATCGGCAGTATTATCAGTGAAATATTGACAGATAAAGGTGCAGCTTTGCCATTAAAACGAATAGGTATTTCAGAGAAAACCTGTTCGGGGTATGGTAACCGAGATTGGATGCATTCTTTTTACAGTTTAGATGTGGATGGTATTACCGAGCAAATCTTAAATTGGTAGCAAACCAGGAGTGATGCAATGCAAATAAAGTCTGTTCGGCCTTCAAAGGAATTGTCATATAGAGAAGAGAAGCATAACGAGTTGACACTGGAAGATTTTGCGCGATTATTCGGAACAACCATAGATGATATACCTTACGATTGCCTGGAATTAATCGCTGAATATGATTTCAGATATAAAAAGCTAAGCCATGATGAGCAAGATGCAATTATCCTGCGGGTTCTTAAAAAGATACATTCTGATGAACTGGCAATCGCAGGGCCGGACAGAAAACCAGTATGGGAGAAAGGCTGGTCTGAAAACTTACAGGATTTTATAAACAGTGGTTTTGATTTGGGGCCGTTGATCCCAAAATTCGTTAAGCGTAACGAAGTTGTAAGGTTGAATGGCAGTTATATTAGGCCTGCTAACCCAGAGTTCGAAACCTGTTTTGTAAGAGTATTAAGGACCTATCTTTTCAGGAAATATTTCAGTAATGCTGCAGCAGTTTATGAGTTCGGCTGCGGCACAGGATTAAATCTCGTCGAGCTTGGTCGATTATTTCCGGAGAAAAAACTCTACGGACTGGATTGGTCGAAAGCTTCATGTGACATTATCAGTAAGATTGCACAGACCAAGCAGTTAAATATGACCGGTGTTTTATTCGATATGTGCGAACCCGACTACCATTTAGAACTGGGTGCGGATGATGCTGTGTTTACTATCGGCGCATTGGAACAGCTTGGCACTCGGTTTGAACCTTTCTTGGAGTTTTTATTGGAAAAAAACCCTTCTGTTTGCATCAACATCGAGACAATTTATGAGTTGTACGATCAAAGCTCCTTGTTTGGCTATGTTGCAGCTAAATATCTTGAAAGGAGAGGTTATTTGAAAGGTTATCTCGCCCGATTAAGGCAGCTTGAGAAAGAAGGGAAAATAGAATTACTTGCTGTGCGGAAAACTTTCGGCTGTTCTTTCCATGATGGATACAGCTATATCGTATGGAAGCCTGTGAATTGATAAGAATGTATGTTGCTGGTGACTGCAAGTTGGACTTTTAGGGACTATAAAAATAAAGGCTTCCCAACCGAGAGGAAAATATGTTAAACGATAATTTGAGATTAAAAAATATTTCCAAAAGCGCGGATAAATTAGACCTATTACTCATAAATCCCAGTCTTGATTGGCAATATCAAATGGAGCGGAAAACTGCAATACGAATCGAAAAGCACCTTCCCAGTCAGGAAACACCCAATATTGGCATTGCATACCTTCTGGCTGTAGCTAAAAAGGATGGCTGCAGGGCAAAGTATATTGATATGGTCATGGACGGTTTTTCCGTTGAACAATTATTGCAATACGTTAGGAAAACAAAACCATCTTTGATCGGTATTACCGCATTCTCAATTCAAATTAGTGCCGCCGGTACAATTGCCGCTAAGATAAAACAACAAATGCCCGAGGCACTAATATGTGTTGGCGGCTCTCACGCAAGTGCCATTCCAGAGCAGACCCTTGAAGAATTCCCGGATTTTGATTTTGCGGTTTGCGGAGAAGCCGAAATTCTTTTGCCGAAAATCTTTGATTGTCTTGGGAATTATGACGCCTTATCCAGATTGCCAGGCGTTGTAACCAGGGGCAAAAAGGATCACTCATGGGTCCCGAATCAAAATATCGAAGATATACCGCTGCCTGCATGGGAAGAGTTTGACCTGACAAAGTATCCAGGAAACTGTCCTCACAATACCAGGCAAGAGTTACCGGTTGTTACAGGTAGAGGCTGTCCGTTTCGTTGTGTCTTTTGCTGTCGTGCTCTTGGGGACAAAGTTCGCCGCCGAAGCGTCGAGTCGGTAATCTCCGAGATCGAGCGAAATATTGAGGAATTTGGGTGCGAGTCGATTGCTTTTTTGGATGAAACATTTGTCCTGAGCAAGGATTGGGCGGAGCAGTTTTTTTCCCAGTCAATTGATCGTGGACTTAATAAGAAAATTAATTGGTCCTGTTCTATGCGCGTGAGCAATGTGTCACCGGAACTTTTTCAGCGAATGAAGAAAGCCGGCTGTTATTACATATTCTTTGGTGTTGAAAGTGCCAGTGACGCTACATTGAAGAGAATTAAAAAAGGAATTACCTTGTCGCAGATATACGATGCCGTTAAATGGACCAAACAGGCTGGCATTACGCCTGTCGGAGCGTTTATTATCGGTCTCCCTGGGGATTCGGAGGCGGATGTCCTAAAAAGTGTGGAATTGGCGAAAGAGTTAGACATGTACTCTAATACTTTTCCTATTGCCATACCGTTTCCGGGAACGGAAATGCGGGAAATGGCATTGAAAAATATGTACGGTATGAAAATAGTTTCCAACAATTGGGACCATTATGGAAAGCAGGATTATAGAGTCATGGAAAGTGATGATTTGAGTTGGGAAAAGAGAAGGCAATTACAAAAGTATGCTTACTCAGAGCTTCCCAAGAAAAAACTGGACGAGTATATGAAACGATTGAAGGAGTCTGCTTTTGTATGCTCTTAGATCTCTTTCAGACGCGTACGATTTAACCGGCAGACGATAACGGAGGGATTTAATGTACAAGAATAAAAAGGTGCTTGTTGCTGGAGGAACAGGGACAATTGGAATTCCTCTTGTAAAGAGGCTAATAGAACTTGAAGCAATTGTTACTGTAGTTTCTATAGATAGTCCAGAATATGCCAGGAAGGTTTTAGGCCGTGAAGTATCCTTTGTAAAGAGCGATTTAACAAAGCTAGATAATTGTCTTAGTGCAACAAAGGAACAAAATTACGTGTTTAATTTAGTAGGAATTAAGGGGTCCACAGGCATTGGAGAGACCAAAGTCGCAAGTTATTTTGTGCCAATGCTCTGGTTTCAGACAAATCTCATGGAAGCCTCATTTCGCAATGGGATTGAACGATATCTTTTTGTAAGCAGTATTTGTGGTTATCCACAATCATTAATCCCTAAAAAAGAAGACACTATGTGGGATGGCCTACCAAAACAAAACGATCGTATTCCAGGACTTGCAAAACGCATAGGAGAAATCCAAGGTGAGGCATATTTGCAAGAGCATGGTTGGAATGCAGTCAGGATTGTAAGGCCATCAAATGTATATGGCCCTTTTGACGATTTTAATCCCCAAACAGCTCAAGTCATTCCTGCCCTAATAGCCAGAGTCGTTAGAGGTGAAAATCCTCTAAAGGTATGGGGAGATGGAACAGCAATAAGAGATTTCATTTTTTCGGAGGAAGTAGTTGAGTGGATGCTAATCGCACTGGATAAAGCGCCACCCTGTGTGCCTATTAATCTAGGATTGGGAAAAGGCACCACTATAAGAGAACTGGCAGAAACCATTGTGCAGTGTGTTCCCGAACCACCGCGAATAGAATGGGATAAAACAAAACCATCGGGTGACTCTGTACGGATATTATCAATGGAAAGAGCCAAGAAGCTTATAGGGTTTAAGTTAAAAACAGACCTTAAAGAGGGTATAAAAAAAACAGTCGATTGGTATCTTAATCATTTAGATTTAGTACAACAAAACAAAAGAGGATACTATGGCATGTAAAGAGCGACAATATTTACTCCCGCTTGCGGAGTTGATAGACCGTCTGACTATAGGTCAAATCAAAGAAGTGCTGATACCGGAAAATAAAGAAAGCTATATCCAAGAGATGAGAAAATTAGCTCACGACATTGATTTGATAATCGAAGAAAGGGACCTAAAGCTGTCTGCACGGTTGATAAGAATTATTATTATGCTTTCACAGATGAATCTTCATATCTGGTACAACAAGGACAAGATGCAAAAGGACCCGGATCGCTATTCGGAATTATTGAAATTTGCTCATCAATTGAATGGGATTCGCAATCAGATGAAGAATTTACTTTTAGAGGAGACTGGTGATAAAGAGAAATCTGCCGTAAGAACTAATTTTAGCATAGACGGTCTCGAAGGGTGGGATATAAGCATCGAATAATCAAGAAGCCAATGCACGATGAATTCAGGAATACGACTACAAAGAAATCTGCCTATGCAGGGAAAGTCTATATGGAGTTGAAAGAATGCAGTCAGATTAGGAATTATAACGAGCTAATGAAATATAGACAACTTGGTTCCAACGGTCCGATAGTCTCAATTTTAGGATTTGGATGTGCACGCTTAATAAACCCTGAGGAATCTGAGAAAGCAATAATAGAGGCTGCCTCTCAAGGCATCAATTTGTTTGAAACAGGTCCCGGCTATGGAAATAGTGAACTTATCCTTGGTGATGCAATCAAAGGTTATAGAGACAAGGTATATATATCAACTAAATGCAGTATTGTAGATGAGTATGGCATGCCAATTTCACAGGATGACCTATTTCAAAATGTTGAAATGTCATTGAAGAGATTGAGGGTTGATAAAATAGATATATTTAATGCCTGGAATATTTTCGATCTTGAACATTTTAAAGCTGCAAGAAAAAGATTTGGGTTCATTGATGGCGTTAGGAAGCTGATGGACGAAGGAATTATAGACCATTTTGGTTTTTCAAGTCATGATAGCCCGGAGAATATAAAAATATATATTGATTCTGGTGAATTTGAATTGGCTATTCTTTCTTACAGTATCATTGATACAACCTATGAAGATGTAATCAATTATGCTAACAGGAAGGGATTAGGAGTAATCGCAATGAAACCGCTCTACGGCAGCGTTGTGCTTCTCCTGTCCAAGATTTTTACTGGCCAAAATAGCGATGATTTGGCAATAACAGGTCTACAATTTGTTCTATCGTCACGTTCGATTAGCTCAGCTATTTCAGGAATGACAAAGACAAGTGAAGTAAAAAATAACGTAAAATCAGTTAATGGGATAGAACGTTTGGGACATACTTTTCGCAATAATATCACTAAAAGATATGGGAGTTTTTATTTCTCCCATACGAAATTCTGTTCCGCATGTCGTTATTGTGATTCTTGCCCTGCAAAAATCCCCATTCCAAAATTAATGAAGCTATATAATGTAATAAGCATTTTTGGGAATCAAAAAAAAGAATTTCAGCAGTTTACGAAAGCCCAAACCATACAACGAAATGATTTCGAGAAATGTTTGGAATGTGAACAATGCGAAAAAAAATGCCCTGATAATTTAAACATTATTGAACGATTAAAAGAACTGGGTGAGATACTTTCTGGCAATGAAGGGATAGATTGTGAAATACAAAGAATTAGGGAAAAGTAGTGTCAAAATACCAGCTATTGGACAAGGCGGTATGGGGATCGGAGGCTATCTGTCCAAAGACTCTCACCAAGATGACAACCAAGTGAAAGCATTAAGGCTTGGATTTGAATTAGGGATGACGTTTATAGACACCGCAGAAGTATATGGCAACGGTCACTCTGAAGAATTAGTTGGCAGAGCAATTGAAGGAATTCGAGACAAAGTTTTCATCGCATCTAAAGTATCTCCGGAACATCTTTTTTATGACGACCTTTTACTGTCAGCCGAAAAAAGTCTTCGCAAGCTGAAAACAGACTACATTGATTTATACCAGGTGCACTGGCCAAACCCTAAAGTCCCAATAGATGAGACGATGCGGGCAATGGAGCAGTTGGTAAGAAATGGAAAAGTCAGATACGTTGGCATGAGCAATTTTTCACTGAGACAATTCAAGGCAGCGCAAGCGGTTTTGTCTGAAAATGAGATTGTTTCAGTTCAGGTTGAATACAATCTTTTCGATCGCAATATTGAAAATAGTATTCTTCCTTACTGCGAAAGTGAAAGTATAATAACAATAGCATATAGTCCGTTAGATCAAGGACAAATAGCCGGCGATTATAAAAAAACCAAGGCATTGGAGATGATTGCCAACAGGTATAACAGAACTGTGGCTCAGGTAGCTTTGAACTGGTTGATTTCTCATCCTTCGGTTATTGCAATTCCCAAAGCAACGAACCCCATTCATATCAGAGATAATGCCTCTGCTGCAGATTTCGAACTTTCAGATGAAGATTTTGAAGAGATTAGCAGGGTCTTTACTCAGAAATATATTTACGCTCCAACAGACAGAATTCGCGTCATCGTAGGGAACCGACAGGTTTATCAAACTGTCGATGAAGCTTTAGAGAACAAGTTGAGTTTCGTGCCAAGCCCGCTTGACCTGGCACAAGATATTCGGAAAGACGAAATCCTCAAGCCGATAAAAGTAACTCAAAGTACGGATGAATCCGGAAAATATGACTATGATTTGATTGAAGGGAGAATTCGTTATTGGGCCTGGGTAATTGCACACCAGGGGAAAAAAACTATCCCCGTTTATGTATGTGAGGAACAAAAAGTAAATGCTTAATAAAACAGATGAGAAAATAGAGAAAACCGAATTAGGAATAAAAACTTATGATAGCGCCCATGAGAAACGGACAAGACAACAATTCGTTGAGCACCTAAAGAAATGCCCTGTGCCGGATGCTCAGCTTCTTTCGAATCTTGGTTTGTTTCTAAATTCGAAGAATTTGTCACGAATTCTTTTTATGAATCATTTGTATAAAAAGATTATTGATGTTCAAGGAATCATAATTGAGTTTGGAACCAGATGGGGACAGAATCTTGCTTTATATTCTTCTCTTAGAGGAATATATGAACCTTTTAATCGTCACAGGAAAATAGTTGGTTTTGATACATTTGCGGGTTTTCCTAATATATCAAAAAAGGACGGATCTTCAGACTTAATGCAATCTGGTAATCTTTCTGTTACGGAAAACTATGTGGAATACCTTACAAAGATATTGGAATATCAGGAACAGGATAATCCTCTTTCTCACATAAAGAAATTTGAATTGAGACCAGGAGATGCGGTAGTCGAAATTGAAAGATACCTGAAAGAATATCCCGAAACGATTATCGCATTGGCTTATTTCGACTTCGACATTTATGAGCCGACAAGTAAATGCCTGGAGGCCATAAAACCACACATGGTCAAAGGTAGTGTGCTGGGTTTTGATGAGTTAAACGACCCTGATTCTCCTGGAGAAACCATAGCACTTAAAGAAGTTTTCGGATTAAACAATATCAGCTTAAAGCGATATCGTTATACTTCAAGAGTTTCGTATTTTGTGGTCGAATAAAAAGTCAAACATAATAGCTGTACTGTCTGATTTTATTAAAGTAATCTAACTCGTATGTACGATTAACTTTCCAAGGGAATGGTCCCTATGGAAA